>CAYROI010000052.1:0-14852 GCA_964425835.1 uncultured Methylococcaceae bacterium | reverse complement strand
TTTTTATCGTTGTAATGATAAAGAACTTGAAGTTGTTCGTATATTACATGCTCGGATGAATATCCCCGATCATTTTAACCAATGACCTTTATATTTCCCATATAAGGTAATAAAATATCAGGAACTGTAACCCGTCCTTGCTCATCTTGATAATTTTCCATTATCGCAATAAGTGTTCTACCTGCTGCTAATCCTGACCCGTTAATCGTATGAACTAATTCAGGTTTTTTCATCTCACTATTACGCCAACGTGCTTGTAAACGACGCGCTTGGAAGTCCTTGAAATTACTACAAGAAGATATTTCTCGATAAGTATCTTGCCCTGGCAACCAAACTTCAAGGTCATAAGTTTTAGACGATGAAAAACCTGTATCGCCTGCGCATAATAATACTTTACGATAAGGTAATTTTAATTTTTTTAAAATAACTTCCGCATCAGCGGTTAATTGTTCGTGTGCGGTTTCAGACTCCTCAGGTTTAACGATTTGTACCAATTCAACCTTTTCAAATTGATGTTGGCGAATCATACCGCGAACATCGCGCCCATACGCCCCAGCCTCACTACGAAAACACGGTGAATGGCAAGTAAACTTAAGCGGCAAGTCTTGTTCATTAATAATCGTATCACGAACAATATTGGTCACAGGCACTTCAGCTGTTGGGATTAAGTATAAATCAGGGTCATCATTGGCTTTGAATAAATCAGCTTCAAATTTAGGCAGTTGCCCTGTTCCTCGAAGGCTTGCCGCATTGGCTAAAAATGGCACGTAAGTTTCATGGTAACCATGTTCTTGTGTATGTGTATCTAACATGAACTGGATAATGGCGCGTTGTAATCGTGCTAATTGTCCAGTTAAGACCACAAATCGCGCACTGGCAATTTTAGCTCCAAGCTCAAAGTTCATCCCTTTTAAGCCCGTACCTAAATCAACATGATCTTTTGGCTGAAAATTAAATTCGGGCAAGGTTCCCCAACGACTTATTTCAATATTATCGTCCTCAGATTTCCCCGCAGGAACAGTGGCATCAAGTAAATTTGGAATGCCTTCCATGATTGAAGTCATTTGTGATTGGACTTTATTTAGTTCTGCTTCGGCGGCTTTAAGTTGTGAGCCTAGGTTATCAATTTCCGCTAATAACGGTTTTATATCTTCGCCTTTCGCTTTAGCTTGACCTATTTTTTTAGAACCTACGTTACGCTCATTTTGTAACTGCTGGGTTTTAACTTGAATTTCTTTGCGCTGATTTTCAAGTGCTTGATAAGCCGTAACATCAAAATCAAAATGGCGATATTCTAATTGAGTTTTAATAAAATCAATATCATTTCTAAATAAACGCGGGTCTAACATGGAACATCCTTAAGAGGAGGGAACTTAAAATTAAATAGGGGCGGTGTGAATACGCAAGAGCTGTGTGGAATGGTGGCGATACCGGGGATCGAACCTGGGACCTCGGGGTTATGAATCCCGCGCTCTAACCGGACTGAGCTATATCGCCGTTGCTCTCATATAAAGAGCGGGTATTTTAGTGATTCACTATTCACTTGTCAAACATTAAATCTAAAATGGATAACATCACCATCTTGAACCTGATAATCTTTGCCTTCTAAACGCCATTTTCCCGCATCTTTTGCCCCTTGTTCTCCTTTGTACTCAATAAAATCTTGATAAGAAATAATTTCTGCGCGAATAAAGCCTTTTTCAAAATCCGTATGAATCACGCCTGCCGCTTGTGGTGCGGTTGCATTTTTTTTAATTGTCCACGCTCTAACTTCTTTAACCCCTGCGGTAAAATAAGTCGATAAATTCAATAAATTATAAGTCGCTCGAACAACACGATTAAGTCCTGGTTCTTCCAAGCCTAAATCCTCTAAAAACTCTTGTTTTTCTTCTTCGTCCAATTGTACAATTTCGGCTTCTATTGCCGCACAGACGGCGACGACCTTTGAGCCTTCTTTTGCCGCAAATGCTTTAACTTTATCTAAAAAAGGATTATTTTCAAAACCATCATCCTGAACATTGGCAATATACAGCACAGGTTTAAGGGTAATTAAGCACAATTCTTTAATTAGGAGAATCTCCTCTTCTGATAAATCTAAAGAACGTACTGCATCCCCGTTATCTAAATGCGCAATCACTTTTTCTAAAGCGTGCTTTTTAGCGAGTTCCTCTTTATTGCCTGATTTTGAAGCTTTAGCTGCACGTTGCAGTGCTTTTTCCACCGTTGCCATATCGGCTAGTGCTAATTCAGTATTAATAACTTCTATATCCCCTAAAGGATCAATTTTACCCGCAACATGAACCACATTTTCATCTTCAAAACAGCGAACAACATGAGCAATCGCATCGGTTTCTCGGATATTGCCTAAAAATTGATTCCCTAAACCTTCCCCTTTAGATGCGCCTTCAACTAAGCCTGCAATGTCAACAAATTCTATCGTGGTGGGTAAGACTCTTTCAGGATTTACAATGACAGCGAGTTTATCCATCCTGTTATCAGGAACAGGAACCACACCGACATTAGGATCAATGGTACAAAAAGGATAGTTTTCTGCTGCAATGGTTGCTTGTGTTAGTGCGTTAAAAAGGGTAGATTTACCGACATTGGGTAAACCCACAATTCCACAATGAAGTGCCATGTGGTAGGTTCTCCTGAAAATTTTATTAAAAAATAATCCAAATAAATAAGGACTAACGGTTTAACAGGGATTATACAGGGTGATAGAGCAGCTTAGACAAATTTATTTTTGAGTTTATAGTTTAAATTAGGCGTATTATTAGCAAGATGGAAAAAATAAAATTACTTTATATAGAAAATATAATTACCCGTAATACGGCAAAAGTTCAACAGCAGCTCACATTTTTTATTTTGGTCGAAAATGTCAGTTATAAAAAACAAATAGATATTATTTGGGCGGGTGAAGATGGACTATGGCACACTTTGGCGGCAAATTATCATAGTATGCAGGGAAATGATAGGGAGTATTGGTCGGCAACGATTAGTTTTGTTCTAACCCCAAAGCTCGCCCTGGTAGGTAATATTCAGTTTAGTTTACGTTATCGGGTGTCAGGTAAAGAATATTGGGATAATAATCACGGACTTAATTATACAAGTGAGGCAGATTCAGGGGTTAAATTAACGAATAATCAGCAAATACAAAATGTTGGCTTTGATAACCATTTAAAGGATAAACTAAAATCTATTTTTTTGACTATTGCCGTTGCTAAAGAATTTAAAGCGGAAAAAGTCGTGATTCATTGGACAACGGATCGCTGGAAAACCATCCATAAAACCCCTTGTGATTTTGAAAAAAATTATTGGGACAAAAGCCTACAAAGTAATGCTAGAAATCCAAATCAATACGGAATTCAATTATGGACAGCGGAACTTAAAAATGGGGATTGGTTTAAGCTGCACTATATTATTAAATGTGAGAACAGCGCGCAAACATTATGGGAAAATAATGGCGAGCATAATTATCGTTTTCAGCGGGAACAATTAAAATTACTTATATTAAATTTACACTGTTATCAAGAAGAAAAGCAGGATGAAAAGTTTACGCAAATCGCAAAAACCATTGATGAATTAGAAGTTGATATTGTGTGTTTACAAGAAGTGGCAGAATACTGGCGTGATGGTGCGGGCGATTGGGAATCTAATGCGGCAAAAATTATTAATGATCGTTTAAATAGACCTTTTTATTTACATACCGACTGGTCACATTTAGGCTTTGATAAATATAGAGAAGGGGTGGCGATTTTAAGCCGTTATCCGTTATCTAATTATGAAGCAAAATATGTGTCTGAAAGTCAAGATGTTTATGATATTCATGCCAGAAAAGTGGTGGCAGCGCAAGCCTATGTGCCGTTTATCGGAAAAATTAATATTTTTTCAGCGCATTTAAGTTGGCTAGACGATGGCTTTAAAACCCAATTTGAACGCTTGCATCAGTGGGCTGAAAAAAATCATCGCCAAGATGTAAAAGCGACGTTACTTTGTGGCGATTTTAATATTACCGCAGGATCTGCAGGCTATCAGCTGGTTGTCGATTCAAAAAACTATGAAGACCAGTATCTAGCCATTAATGAGCAAGGCATTTTTGATAAAATATTCAACGTCAATGATGCGCATTGGCAAGATTTATTAGCCGATGATTATCGAATTGATTATGTTTTTATGAGAAAAGCCAGTGAATTACAAGTTATCGAGGCTAAAGTTATTTTTACCGAACAAGATTATGGGCGAGTTTCCGACCACTGCGGTTATTTTATGATCTTTGAACCCCTTTAAAAATAATAATTATAATTTTACAAAATGAAAGAGATTGATATGCAACTAGCAGAATATTATGCCAAGCCAATACAAGGTGAACTAGGAAGCTCATTCGCTAGAATTAATGACTTTAATCATAAATTTTTTCTGCGTTGGGGAAAAATAGATTTTGAGCTGTCTTATGGGAATTGTGTTAATTTAAAAGTTGTTTTAAAGGTTTATCGGCAACATAATATTTGTGAAACTTATATCGTGGATACTGACCCTTATGACATCAAATGGAACAAGCATAAACGTCGAACGCGAGATTTTTATATCCACCCTTTTTCCAATTCTTTTGGGAAAATTAATTGCGTTAAATTTTCTTTTATTATTCATAAAGATAATCAGTCTATTGCCTCAAAAAGAGATTATATTTTCATGGATTGGACACAATTACATGGAAATTCAGACCAGCACCAGCGTCGTGAAATAAGCACGCTTCATTCAACACCGAATCATTATCAAACTTATGAACTAGACGCTTATCAGTTACAAAGCGATGTTGATTGGATTAATCATCATTTTGATTCACTCAATCTTGTGCCTAAATTTACTAAAGGACAACCTAATCACCCTTATCATCCTAAAAGCTATATCCATCATTCAATAGATAAAACGATCCAGTGCAAACAAAACAACCCTGATAGACTTTGTACAATTAAGGTCAGTGTCGATTGTATTGATGATGCTGATTTTACCACGCATTTGATCCATGCAAGTCAGCAAGGCGTATGGGTACAATGTCTTGTTGATTGGCGAAAAATGACCCTAACAAACAGCCCGACTTATGCCCGTTTAAAACAGGCGGGTGTTGAATTAATCGGGGTGGTTTGTACCCCGAACCATCCTTTGATTGAAGTTGAACCTGATATGCACACAAAATTCATTATCTTTAATGATGAAGATTGTATCTTAGGCTCATTTAATATCACCTTTGATCGTTGGTGGGCAAATTGGGAATCGGGCATGACCTTTCATTCTAAAGGCGTTTGTCGGTTATTAGATAATATTTTTCAAAGCCAGCGAGGGGGAATTATTCAGCAGTATGGCATAGATCCCTTTAGTCAGTTCAACTTACTCTATACGTTTGGGCGGCATACGATGCAGAATGGGGAAGCCTATTTACCCCATCATGCGATTTTAGCGGAAATTAATCGAGCTAAACACACAATAAAAATCACCTTATTTTTAATTGGGGAATTACTTGGAAATCATCACGATAGTGTTATTTGTGCCTTAATTAATGCGAAAAATAGAGGCGTTAAGGTGCATATTTTATTTAATGGTCATTTAGCAAGACAAGGAAAAGTAGGAACTGAACGTACAATGAAAGAAGAATTAACCCGCCCCTTGTTACCTGTTATTGAACGCTTAAAATCAGCAGGGGTTATCGTAGGTTTAGTGTATGGTAGAGATAATCATCCCGTTCCTTATTCGCCTATTCATTCTAAATATTGTATTATAGACGAAAAGATCGTTATTGAAGGAAGTTTTAACTGGTATAACACTTCCGTATTTTCACATGATTTAATTGTTATTGCAGCTAATGATGAGATTGTAAAACCTTATTTACATGAGTTTGAGGAAATACAACGATCATTTAGAGTTTATTATTAACTTTTTCAAAGCGTTTTCCTGAACCCAACTTAAGGAGCGTTTCTTTGTTTATCTTTTCTACCCCTAAGTTGTTTCAACAAGTATTAGTATTTTTACAAATTATTATTACTAGTCTTTGCCTGTTATTTTCAAGTGACACCTTTTCTAAAGAAACGAATCTTGAATATAAAATAAAAGCGGCTTATCTTTATAATTTTACAAAGTTTATTTATTGGCCCCCTAAAAACACCGTATTCTTTAATCTATGCCTGATTGGACATGATCCTTTTGGTACGTTTATTAATTCTATCGAGCAAAAAAACGTTCGTGGAAAAAAAATAATTTTGCGTAATTATGCCGTCCTACCTAAGTATTTTCAGCATTGTCAGATGATTTATTTTTCTTCATCAACTAAAATAAAAAATAGGCGAAATAAGAATTTTAAAGGTATTTTAACAGTTGGTGAACAAGATAATTTTATACAAACAGGGGGAATGATCCAATTTTTCAAAAAAAATAACCATATAAGATTTTATATAAGCCAGAAAATTATTGAAAAAAATAGACTAGAAATCAGTGCTAAATTACTAGAAGTAGCGGATGTTATTGAGGAATAATTATGATTAAAAGGATTGGTAATTTACCTATAAAATGGAAGCTATTCATGCTTTTTATTGGTTCGAGCTTATCCTCATTATTATTAGCGACCTTGTTTTTATTTATCATTGAAACAACAACGTTAAGAGAAAAAGCACAAGAAAAATTTTTCTTTATTGCTAATTTAATTGCCAATCGTAGTACTGCGGCCCTTTTATTTAAAGATCAACGAATGGCAAAAGAAAATTTAGTCTCTTTAAATGAATTTCCGACCATTATTTCAGCCTGTCTTTATACAGCCGATGGCAAATTATTTAGTTCGCTTGATAAATCTATACAATATAGTTGCCCGTTATTCGTGCCAAACATAAAAAATAATTTTCACCAGATGAAATTATTTATTTATGCCGATGTTGTCGAAGATACAGAGAAAATAGGCATCGTGTATTTGTATATTTCTTTAATTAAAAATTTTCAAGAAAAAATAAAAACCATCGCGATTACCTTTATAATTATTTTTACCGCTTCAATTATTACCTTTTTATTAACGCTGCCTTTTCTCAGGCGTATTTCAAGACCTTTGACTCAATTGGTTAATACAACCCATAAGATTATCGATGAAAAAGATTATAGCCTGCGTGCAAATAAACTTAATAATGATGAAGTAGGCACACTTGTTGAAGCCTTTAACGAGATGATTGCCATGATAGAACAGCAAAATCAAGCCCTCACATTGGCAAAAAATCGTTATCTGGCTTTATATGATAATAATCCCACCATGGTGTTTGAACTTAAATTAAATGGCACGATTATTTCTGTCAATCAGTTTGGCGCAAAACAGCTTTATTCAACGACCACAGAATTACAAGGGCATTCTATTTTTAATTTTATTCATCCTGACGATAAAAAAATAGCCCAGCGTTTTTTTCAACAGTGTTTAACCTATCCGTTACAAGTTCATAAACAAGAAATTAGAAAAGTTTGTCATGATCATATTATTTGGGTCAAAGAAACGGCGCGTTTAGTCATCCATGAAAAACAAATAAAAAATATATTATTAGTGGGTGAAAATGTAACCGAAACGCATCTACTGACTGAAAAAATAGCTTATCAAGCAAGCCACGACAGCTTAACAGGTCTACTTAATCGGAGTGAATTTGATTTATGTCTTCAACAAGCCGTTCAAACAAGTCATCAACAAATAATTGACCATGCTTTATGCTATGTAGATTTAGATCAATTTAAGGTCGTGAATGATACTTATGGTCATCTTATAGGGGATGCGTTATTACAACAACTAGGACATCTGTTACAGGAAAAAATTTATAAAAATGATGTATTAGCGCGTTTAGGGGGGGATGAATTTGGCATACTCATGCATTACTGTACGGTAAACCAAGCCTTTCATGCTTGTGAAACCCTGCGTAATGCCATTAAAACATTTAACTTTTCATGGAAAGATAAAAGCTTTACCATGGGTGTTAGTATTGGCATTGCAGCTATTAATCATTATAGTGGTGATGCGGTGGATGTCCTTAAAAAAGCCGATGCCGCTTGCTATGCTGCCAAAGAAAAAGGGCGAAACCGCGTCCATATTTTTAGCCCCGATGATGAAGAGCTTGCCTCAAGACAAGGCGAAATGCTTTGGGTAGAAAAAATACAACAGGGGATTGAACAAGATAAGTTTTGTTTATACGGACAGCTTATTGTCCCAATAGCCAATAAAATAGAAGGCTTACACTTTGAAACCTTAATCCGTTATAAAGATGAACAAGGAAAATTAATTCCCCCAGGGGCTTTTTTATCAGCCGCAGAACGTTATAATATCGCCTGTGAATTAGATCGTTGGGTTATTAATCATTTATTTACATGGATTAATCAACATCCCGTTTTTTTAGAACAACTTTCATTATGTTCAGTTAATTTATCAGGGCTTTCATTATCAGATGAAACCATGCAAAATTTTATTGTTAAAATGTTTGAAAAATATAACCTTCCTTTTAATAAAATTTGTTTTGAAATTACAGAAACGGCAGCGATTGCTAATTTAACCAATGCGACCCGATTTATTGCTTATTTCAAAGATAAAGGCTGTTTGTTTTCATTAGATGATTTTGGCAGCGGTCTTTCTTCTTTTGCCTATTTAAAAAATCTACCCGTTGATTTTCTTAAAATTGATGGTTTATTTGTGAAGGATATTTTGGAAGATAAAATTGATTTAGCCATGGTACGTTCTATTAATGAGATAGGGCATGTTATGAATAAAAAAACCATTGCCGAATTTGTTGAAAATGATGAAATTTTTAAGCTACTTAAAACATTAGGGGTTGATTATGCGCAAGGGTATGGTATAAGAAAACCTGTTCCTCTTGATGATTTAATAACCTAAATCATCATTACGACCAATTTTAATTTTCTCTAACGCTAAAGTAAGCGGCAATTTGAAGGCGTAATCTCTGAGATGAATAGGCATCAAGGTAACGGAACCTAAGGTTTGTAAGATAACGTAAATGATGAGGTTAGAGATCTTTGTTGTATTACGATAAAATTTATTGATGAAATGATGTATTTTAAGGTAGTACTTCTTTAATTTAACGAGGGTAATATTCAGAATGGAAAGCACATCATTACTTATTTGGGGTATGTTATTTGGCGCAATAGGACTAGGTTTTTTTACCTACGGAAAGAAACAACGCGCTGTCGTGCCACTTTTTGTAGGGCTTGCCTTATTTATAGTTCCATACTTTATTTCAAATGTTTATTTATTGGTAGCGGTTGGTACAGGATTGGTGATATTTCCTTACTTTGTAAGAATATAAAATTGCTAAAGAATTTCTGAAGTAAATAAGGAATTTTTTTGCTGATATAATACGCCGTTTTTGACCATTATCGTTTCCACCTAAAGAATTAAAGCGTCTATTTAAAAAGAAGGTTTTAGGGGTAAGCACTTTTAATATTTACTGAGCTTAAATTGCATGTATAAAGATCACGTTTTTAAAAAAGAAATCATCAGGACTGAAGATTTTAAATTCGATAGTAATGTCGCCCATGTCTTTGATGATATGGTGAATCGTTCTGTTCCCTTTTATGGCGAAATGCAGCGTATGATGGCAGAACAAGCGGCCGATTATGCTAAGTCAAACTCAGATGTTTATGATTTAGGCTGTGCCACGGGAACAACGTTATTAGGTATGAATACCGCAATCGCGGAAGATATTCGTTTTATAGGGCTTGATGATTCCCAAAAAATGTTAGATAAATGTCGAACTAAGTTAAAAGATACGGCATTTAAACGCCCTTTTGATTTACGCATTGCCGATTTAAATAAAAATGTCGAAATTTCTAACGCCTCCGTGGTGATTTTATGTCTAACATTGCAATTTGTCCGACCCGTTAATCGAGAAAAATTGTTAAAAGATATTTTTAGGGGCTTAAATAGCGGCGGTATCTTAATTCTTACAGAAAAAATATTAGCCGAAGACAGTATTTTTAATCGAAATTTTATTAAATATTATTATAATCATAAGCAGCGCAATGATTACAGTGAGATGGAAATAGCGCAAAAACGTGAAGCCTTAGAAAATATTCTTATCCCTTATAAACTGAGTGAGAATATGACCTTGTTACAAGAAATAGGTTTTGCACATTGCGAAGTGTTTTTTAAATGGTACAACTTTGCTGGACTGATTGCGGTGAAACAATAATGATGATTCAAATAGGAAATTTCTTTTTTAAATATCGGAATTGGGTGTTCATCCCTTTATATTTAGCCCTTTTTATTCCCGCAGCTGAAATAGTGCCACTTGAACAGCATTATCTAACCTTGTGGCTAGGTTTGTTTATTACGATTTTGGGACAAGTTATTCGGTGGGCAACAGTTGGTTTAGCCTATATTGAACGCGGGGGAAAAGATAAAAAAGTTTATGCTTCTAGTTTGGTCACTACGGGTATTTTTAGTCATTGTCGTAACCCATTATATGTGGGTAATATTCTCAAATTAGCAGGGATTGGACTCTTAGCAAATTCTCTACTTTATGTTTCGGTTTTTATTCCCGCCTTTTTATTTATTTATCAGACAATTGTCTTGGCAGAAGAAAATTTCTTACGCGCTAAGTTTGGTGAAGAATTTAATGCTTATTGTCAACAGGCGAATCGTTGGTTTCCTAAGCTTTCGGGGTTAACAGAAACTTTTAGCAGTATGCGTTTTAGATGGCAACGCCCTGTCGTTAAAGAAAATTCATCGGTCTATGTTTGGTTATTAGGTATTTTATTGGTTTTGTTATTTAAATACCCTGAATTAACCCACAATGACACGCAGTTAAGATTCCAGTTATTACTTGTTTTTATCCCCTTATTAACAGGGATGTATCTTGGGATTCGTTATCTTAAAAAATCGAATAAAACTGAAAGGTTTATAACGATTAAATGAAATATTTATTTTATTCTCTAGCCCCTTTTACTTTACTTTTTATTCTCGCGCTTGTTTCTTGCCTTATTAGTTATTTTATTTTGCAGTTTGCAGGTGACATTTTACCTTTGCATAAATTAATTAGTAAAGGCACGCAAATTTTTTTAATTCTTAGTATTTTTCCATTGCGACGCTATTTGTCCTTGTCATGGACAGAAATAGGTTTTGCCCCAAAGGAAATTTTTTTCAAACAACTTTTAATGGGACTAGGCTTAGGATTATTAACCTTAATGCCTGTATTAATTACGCTCTATTGCTTAGATGTTAGTGTCATTGATGAAACGAAGACGTGGACTGTTTCTAATGTCCTTGAACGACTTTTAATCGCTTTATTTTTAGCCACCTTAATTTCTTTTGCTGAAGAGCCTTTATTTCGAGGATTATTATTAGCCAGTCTAAAAAAAAAGATGCACCTTATGGTGGCTATTGTTATTAGTTCCACTTATTATGCGGCACTACATTTTTTAAAAAATAAACAAGACATAGCTTATGAGAATATTAACTTTACTAGCAGTTTTCAGCTACTCGCTGGTGCATTTAAAAATTGGCTGAATCCTGAAATTCTATCAGCTTTTATTGCTTTATTTATCATCGGTGTTTTTTTATCCGTATTGAGGACTCGTGTTAACAATAGCTTAGGTTTGTGTATCGGCTGTCATGCAAGTTGGGTCTGGCAAATAAAGACCAATAAAGACTGGTTTAATACCAATTATAATGCGGACTATTTATATTTAGTGAGTCCTTATGATGGTGTTATTGGTTCTTTAGTGAGTTTATGGATGGGCTTAATTCTTATTATCATATTCTGGTATGGCACACAAAAACAAAGTAAAACTCTCAGTATTAAATAAAGAATGAAGCAGCTTGTTCCCTTGATTTCCTTTTTATTATGAGGTAGATAATAAGGCATAATATTTTTTAAATTCGCGAATCCTATCCGCTAAACCATTTTTGCCCCCATTTATTTTTTTAGTCACCGTTGTAATAACTGATTTACTTGCACCTTGATCTGCAACCTTATTTAAGGCACGAGAATCCCAATACCATGCAGCAGAAAGTAGCGGGTATTTTGTTGCCACTAATTCAGGGTTAGCAACGACATCATCTGCAACAACTTCATTAAATGCGTTATAATTATTCTTTCCTGTGAGTTGAATATATCCCCGTCCACGATATTTATAACCGTCTTGACTGGCTTCATTTCCATTTCCCATCCGTCCACCGTAAACTCTTGAGGCAATTTTTTCTGGTTGACGTGCATATTTTTCGGCTAAATTACCCCGAAAATATTTTTTAAAAACGCTTTTTAAGGCAGAAACAGAATAATTCAAGTTTTCTTCTGTCGCTCTAAATCCTGCACTTTCATGGCTACATTGGGCTAAAAAATGTGCCAATCGTAAATGGGTGTTGATTTGAAATCTTTCAGCGCAATCGGGAATTTGTTGGATGACTTCACTCGGCAAATGTCCTTCTAATTGGGTTAAATTTAAGTCAAGAATGGATTTATTAGATTCATCGGTTGTTGTGCTATCATCTGCAAACATTGAGGCGTGCGTTTCATCACCAAAAATACCATCTGCCTTCAAATCATTATTAGCTTGATAATCTTTTAAGGCTTGCATTGTTACTGAACCAAATACACCATCAACTTGAATCCCTAATTTAGCTTGCATTGTTTCGACTTCTTCACCACGAGAATTAATTTGTAATGACATGGTTGACTCCTTGTTTTAAAAGTTAAATATAACGATTGATCGACAGTTTCAATAAATAGTCTACGCTTAAATTTATCTATTAGGCTAAATATTTTTTAAAAATAGTAAAATAGATAAAGTAGTTTTAACGCTCCTAATTTCATTTTCATACAGGTCCTTATTTATGATGCCAGACGCTAATAATATTTTTAACTATCGAAAATACTGGGCGCAACGCTTTGGTATTGCTTCTGAATTACCGATGAGCCGGGATGAAATGGATCAATTAGGTTGGGATGTGTGTGATGTTATTTTAGTGACAGGGGATGCTTATATTGACCATCCAAGTTTTGGGATGGCTTTAATTGGGCGTTTGTTAGAAGCACAAGGGTTTAGAGTGGGGATCATTTCTCAGCCTAATTGGCATAGTGTGGATGATTTTAGACAATTAGGAAAGCCCAATTTATTTTTTGGGGTGACAGGCGGGAATATGGATTCAATGGTGAATCGTTATACCGCTGACAAAAAAATTCGTCGTAATGATGCTTATACACAAAATGGTGTGGCAGGAAAAAGACCTGATAGGGCGGTAAATGTTTACGCTCACCGTTGCCGGGAAGCTTATAAAGCGGTTGCGGTGATTATCGGGGGTATTGAAGCCAGTTTACGCCGAATTGCTCATTATGATTATTGGTCAGATAAAGTGCGTAAGTCGGTACTAATGGATTCAAAAGCCGATTTATTAGTGTATGGCAATGCGGAACGACAAATTGTAGAAATTGCTCACCGTTTAGCGAATGGCGAAAAGGTAACTGATTTAAAAGCGATTCGTGGCACGGTACATTTTGTTAAACAAATTCCACAAGGATGGGCAGTAAAAGATTCTACGGAGATTGATAAACCTTCACAAGTTAAGTTGCCAGAAAATCCTTATCAGCAACAATCTGGCTGTGAGATAAAATCAGCTAATAGCCCTGATGATGAAAAAGTGATTGTTTTTTCTAAATATATTACCCGAGCGATGCGTGATAAAACCGTTATTCGGTTACCTGCGTATGAAGTTTTAAAAGATGATCCTGTTCTTTATGCACATGCCTCACGGGTAATGCATGGAGAAACTAATCCAGGGAATGCGTTGCCCTTAATTCAACAACACGGTTCAAGGCAGTTGTGGGTGAATCCACCGCCGATTCCGTTATCGACCGCAGAAATGGATGGGATTTTTGATTTACCTTATTCACGTCGACCGCATACTTCTTACAAGACGGCGAATATTCCCGCGTTTGAAATGATTCAGCATTCGGTTAATATTATGCGCGGTTGTTTTGGTGGCTGTACGTTTTGTTCGATTACGGAACATGAAGGGCGAATTATTCAAAATCGCTCCGAAGATTCTATTATTAAAGAAATCGAAGCGATTCGCGATACATCCCCTAATTTTACTGGGCATATTTCTGATTTAGGGGGGCCTACGGCAAATATGTATCGTTTAGCGTGTAAAGACCCTGCCATTGAAGCCGCTTGTCGTAAACCTTCTTGTGTTTATCCTGAGATTTGTTCTAATTTAAATACAGATCATGCGCCATTGATTAAATTGTATCGACGCGCCCGAAAGCTTAAGGGGATTAAAAAAATATTTATTGCCTCAGGATTGCGTTATGACTTAGCGGTTGAATCCCCTGAGTATGTAAAGGAATTGGTAACGCATCATGTCGGTGGCTATTTAAAAATTGCCCCAGAGCATACAGAGTCTGAGCCATTATCAAAAATGATGAAACCTGGGATGGGAACTTATGATCGTTTTAAACAGTTGTTTGATAAATTTTCTCAGGAAGCGGGAAAAGAGCAGTATTTAATTCCTTATTTTATTGCTGCCCATCCTGGTACACGTGATAAGGATATGCTGAATTTAGCATTATGGTTAAAACGTAATGACTTTAAGGCAGATCAAGTGCAAGCCTTTTTGCCCTCGCCGATGTCAATCGCAACGGCAATGTATCATTCGGGTAAAGATACCTTACATAAATTTAATCGTCAACAAGGGGATATAACGATTCCTAAAGGGATTAAGCAGCGTCGTTTACATAAGGCTTTTTTACGTTATCATGATCCTGACAATTGGCCATTGTTACGTGAGGCTTTGAAATCTATGGGTAAGGCGAATTTAATTGGTAATGGAAAAC
>CAYROI010000051.1:0-14938 GCA_964425835.1 uncultured Methylococcaceae bacterium | reverse complement strand
AATTAGGAAATAAAAAATGCCAGATCAAAAAAAAATGATAAAGTCAATCTTTCTCTTTGGACTCATTTTTGCTCAATTATCAAACTTTGTTTTTTGGATTGAAGAAGCTATCCCCATAGAGGAATTTTTTATATTTGATATGTATTTAATATGTTCTCTTTTCTTTATTATTCTACAAGAATTGAAAATTATTTCTAGCGACAATGTAATAAGCCATTATATGAGTATGTTAGGAGGGCTTAACAATTTTATAATTACCCTATTCTTTCTATGTTGGGGGGTGTTTTTCCCAGAAAAAAATTTAGCTTTTATTAGAAAAGTAGGTTTCAATGGGAATTTTCAAATTGTTTTTGACTTCATATCATTAGGTGCATTGCGTTATATATTTATCAAATCTAAAGATAAAATTGCTCAAATTACGATAGAAAAAATATTAATCGCTGAACTATTATTGATTATTGCTTTATTTAGTACCTTACTAGTCTTCTAAGAATGGAGGCTGACGCAATACTAATCAAATGTAGGATACAATGGACTCTTGTCATTCACCCCGTTGCAAACGTTCTCCAAGCATTTTTGGAAAGTCATACTTTTCTAAATCTGCTAATATTTTACCCATATCATAATCAATGCGCATAAATTGAACTTGATGGCGACGTTGATGATAAATAGCAAACTGCGCGCCCGTAGAGCCATCACGGGGTTGACCGACTGCCCCCGAACAGATAAGCGCGTGTTTGTAATCGCTTAATGAAACTTTATCATTAGGGTTTAAAAACGTATCTTGCCCTTGTTTATTTCTAACATACATTCCTTGCATATGGGAATGTCCATGAAAACATAAATCCAGTTGCTGTTTTTCCATTGCATCCAAATTTTGTTCATAAGTCATTTGATAAACATAAGCATAAAAATAATTAGGATCTATAGGTGAGCCATGCATTGCTCGCCAATTTTTTAACACATTATCACTACTTGTAAGTTCTAAAGGCAAATCTGTAAGCCATTTTTTTTCATGATCGCTTAAACGGGGAATCGTCCACTCTATACACCATTGTGCTGTTGATGACATACCGCGTTTTGTATCACCGCTAATGACAGCATGATCGTGATTACCTTTTATTGTCATGAATGCCGTTTGTTGTAAACGTGTTATACATTCACTGGGATGAGGACCATAACCTACGATGTCGCCTAAAACAATACCCTGAGTAATATTATGTTGCTGTAAATAATCAAGTACCGCTTCTAAGGCAGGTAAATTTGCATGAATATCTGACAGAATTGCCAAGTAATCATTGTTATTACTATTGTTAGTATTTGACGTTAATTTTTTTACAACGATTTTAGATTGTTCTAATTGTTCAATAATAACGCTAAGAACCTGTTTCCTATTATCAGGCATAAAAATATCACGTAACAACCGCGCGACACGATAGCAGTTATGAGAATCTTCAAAAAATTCACTAATAAGTTGTTGTAGTTCTTCGCCTAATTCTCGGGCGTAGTTTTCACCTAACCAGCGATTATTACGAACGAGAACACCTAAAAGATGGGCAAATGAAATAAAATTATCCCAAGAATAAATATCATCATCTAAATAATAAAGTGTTTCATCTTTATCTATTGCAAAATTTGATAATCCTTCATCAAGGCGTGCATTAAAATAACGGGCTACTTTAAAATAACATCGGTACAACTGTTTTATATAGTCAATTTTTTTACAAATATCTACTGATTCAATATCTTTTAGCGTATGTAATGGGGTAAGGCGAGGGCAAATATTACCAATTTTGAATTGATGGTTTTCAAGTTCAACTAAAAACCAAGTCTTATAAGGGTGGTGAACGTCTAGTTTTCGTTCTTGTTGTAAACTATGATTTAAAAAATCTCGGGTTTTGTGTTCATTTAAATCTAACTCACTGCGTATTTTGATCACATCATCCTTTCCGACATGGAGCAATGTTCCTGGGCGACCCATAAAAGCGTCTCCATAACTTAATTCGGTTTGTTCTTCTTCCAGTAATTGACTAACTTGTAAGGGGGTATAATGTAGAAAACCATCAATTGCCCCGATAATCTCAATACGCATGGTTTTTAAATCCTTGATGTTATTGTTTAAAAAGTTTCACTAAAATATTAACTAACATTTTGGATGTTGGGTTTTCATCGGCATAAACCGTTAAATAATAAGAAATCAACGCGTTTTTTATTGCAGGATCATGAGATAACTGGGAAATATAAGCTTGGAAGGCTTTCTTAAGCGCCTGTTCTGGATCAATGGAAGGCGTATTCGTATCTGTTGGAATAAAACCTGTAAAAATAATTTTATTTTCTTCTAAGGCAAGGTTATTTAAAGTTAAAGGCAAGGGGATTTCTAATTGTGAAAATTGGTTACAGGCACTAAAAAACTTATCTGCGACAATAAAAATCATCGTCGCAATTTTCTTGGCATCTTTTTTAATATAAGCCGCCCTTAATAATTGTTCCAATGATGGTTTTAGGGTAATCAGTTGCCATAAACGCCAGTGTTCTGTATCCTCAGTTTTAGTAATTGCTAGACAGCGTTGTTGACTCAGATGTTTTCCTAAACTTCGTTGTATTTGTACTGCATCAAATAATTTTTGCCGCGCACTATTGGCATTAGCACAAAGATCATTCTTTGCACTGAATAATTGCCATTGTTTTTCGATGGTTATCAACCACTCTTTTTTATTCTGAATGAATTCTAAGTCTTTATTTTCAATATTTTTTAAGAGTAAACGTCCCTCCTTTAACGGCCAAAGGTCTCTTGCAGCAATATCTTTATTTGGGAGTGGCGGTAACATATTTTTAATAAAAGCGACTGTGTGAAATTTAAGCGGCTAAGCTTTTGATTGAGACGATATTCTTAGCCGCTCATCCATTTAATGCAATCTTTAAGGCACTAAAGGCGTAAGTGCTGGTAAATGTCTGCGAATAGATGCCCAACCCATGCCTAGATTTGTTTTTTTACTGGTAATAAGCACCACGAGTGAATCGGGTTTTTCTGGAATAACGGTCATAAAATGAAGCGTGTTTGTTGTTGTCATTTGCATTTCTTGAATTGTCTTTTCAATAGTAACCCCCCGTTGGTTACTTAATAGACTTTCTACTGCCTGTACATTTCTTCCTCTAAACATATCAACAGCGGCGGCTGCAACGGCTTCTAAATAAGTTTGTGTAAAGTAGGGAACATTGTGCGAAACGCTAAGCAATAAACCGCTGGTTAAATCCACCACCGCACATCCTAAAGCCCCATCTACCGAGGTAATAATTTCTTTCGTAATATCATCCAAACTAGCCATAATCTGCTCCTAATAATTTATTTTAATTAATGTTATAAAAACCTTATTATATTACATACAACTCAGCGTAGACTAATTATAATAGATTTATCTTGTACATTAAGGTCGTAATTAGTTTAATACCAAGGATAAATTCTTTCTTTTTGTATTTTTATTTTAAAATTTGATAATGACAACTATTAACACCGATAAACTTTCTAGTGCGCGTTTTGCTCAAGCAACTGATGCTTTTGTAGAGATTTTTACAGCCTCCGTAGATTTTGATCAACGCATGGCCTTTCAAGATATTCAAGGATCATTAGCACATGCCAAAATGTTATCGAGCATTGGTATTTTAACTGAAAATGAATATGAGGCGATTGTCAAAGGTTTAGCGCAAGTCCATTCAGAAATTGAAGCAGGTGAATTTAATTGGTCAGTCAAACAAGAGGATGTTCATATGAACATTGAGGCAAGATTGACTGAACTAATCGGTATTGCTGGAAAAAAACTGCATACAGGGCGTTCTCGTAACGACCAGGTTGCTACAGATATTCGTTTATATCTTCGTCAAGAAATTACAGTTATTAAAGCGCAACTAAAACGTTTACAAACGGCATTATTAGATTTAGCAGAAAAAGAAGTCGCGACCATTATGCCAGGGTTTACCCATTTACAAGTTGCCCAACCCATTACTTTTGGACACCATTTAATGGCGTGGTTTGAAATGTTAAGCCGTGATATTGAACGCCTTGATGATTGTTTAAAACGCATTAATATCATGCCTTTAGGGGCTGCGGCACTAGCGGGAACTTCCTACCCCATTGATCGACAAATGACCTCTGATTTATTAGGGTTTAGTCGTCCTTCAAATAATTCACTGGATTCTGTGAGTGATCGAGATTTTGCGATTGAATTTACCGCAACGGCGAGTTTAATTATGCTGCATTTATCGCGTTTTTCTGAAGAATTAGTTTTATGGGCAAGCGCGCAATTTGATTTTATTGACATGCCTGACGCTTTTTGTACAGGCTCATCCATTATGCCACAAAAGAAAAATCCTGATGTTCCAGAACTGGTGCGAGGAAAGTCAGGACGGGTTACAGGGCATTTAATGTCGCTATTAATGTTAATGAAAAGTCAGCCACTGGCTTACAATAAAGATAATCAAGAAGATAAAGAACCCTTGTTTGATACCGTTGATACCGTTGTCAATAGTTTAAGAGCGTTTGCTGATATGATGCCGCATATTAAAGCTAAAAAAGATAAGATGTATCAGGCGGCTAAACAAGGTTTTGCAACGGCAACAGATTTAGCAGACTATCTTGTCCGTAAAGGAATCGCTTTTCGAGATGCCCATGAAGTTGTCGGATTAGCAGTTCGTTTAGGATTAGAGACACAGCGTGATTTATCTGAGTTATCATTAGTCGAGTTACAAAGCTTTTCGACTGAAATTAGTGAGGATGTGTTTGATATTTTAAAACTTGAAGGCTCGGTTGCTGCGCGTAAACATTTAGGGGGAACAGCCCCTGACACGGTGAGGGCAGCAATACAGGCGGCACGAAAAAATTATAATTTTTAAATAAGGGTGGATATGATAATGGCACTAATTGGTGGAAATGATAATAAAAAAGCAATGCACAAAGATGCAGGAGCAACAATTATTTCTAGCGGGACTAAAATAAAAGGGGATATTAGTATTACCTCTTCATTACACATTGATGGCGAAATAGAAGGCACCATAAAATCAAAAAATATAATAACCATTGGGGCAAAAGGTAAGGTACAAGGTGAAATTGTTGCTAAAAGCTTTGTTGTTAATGGGGAATTTGAAGGGACGATTGAAAGTGATACGGTAGAAATTCTTTCAAAAGGACGTATTAAAGGGACGTTAATTTATAATGAATTAACGGTTGAAAAAGGCGGAAGCTTTGAAGGGGATTCCAAGCGTAAAAATATGACGGTTGAGGTTAAGATGGGAGAGGAAAATAAAAATAAATCGGTGGCAAAAAAGAGTAGTCAATTAGGTTGATTTAAGTTGTTGGCACTCAAAATAGGTCTTGAACGCCAGAATTGAAAGTTATATCATAGATAATTCATTGATGGGCCAACGCGGCTTGGCAAAAATTTCTAAAGATTCTTGCTGTCCTGCTAATAAACGTTGACATCCTGTGTAGGCAATCATTGCGCCATTATCAGTACAATAGCTTAATCGTGGAAAATATAATTGGGCATTTTCTTTTGCAACCATCGCCTGCAAACTGGCACGAATCTGTTTATTTGCACTAACCCCCCCTGCAATAACCAGTCGTTTAAAGCCTGTTTGTTGTAATGCGCGGCGACACTTTATCGCAATCGTTTCTGCAGTTGCCGCTTGAAAAGCATAAGCAATATCTGCCTTGTCTTGTTCTGTTTTATCGGTTGAATTTAGCGTATTCATCGTAAAGGTTTTTAAACCACTAAAACTAAAATCTAACCCAGGTCGATTAGTCATAGGTCGCGGAAATTTAAACCGAGGTTTGCCGAGTTCCGCTAAAGCCGAAACTTTAGGTCCTCCAGGGTAACCTAAGCCTAACATCTTAGCCGTTTTATCAAAAGCCTCTCCTGCGGCATCGTCTAAGGACTCACCGAGAATATTGTATTGCCCTATCTTATCGACACGCACTAAAAGTGTATGACCGCCTGAAACCAATAAAGCCACAAAGGGGAACGCAGGCGGATTATCCTCTAACATAGGGGCAAGTAAATGACCTTCCATATGATGGACGGCAATGGCAGGGATTTTCCAGCTCCATGCAAGACTTCGTGCGGTGGTTGCGCCTACTAATAACGCGCCCATTAATCCAGGACCTGCGGTATATGCAATCCCATTAATATCCTCAGAATTTAGTTCAGCTTTTTTTAAACAGCCTTTAATGAGCGGGGCTAAACGACGAATATGGTCACGTGAAGCCAATTCAGGGACAACGCCCCCATATTCGCTGTGCATTTTCACTTGACTATAGAGCAAATCAGCGATAATTCCTTTTTCAGGATGATAAATAGCAACACCTGTTTCATCACAGGAAGTTTCGATACCTAAAACGTACATTATTTTACTTGTCTAAAAATTATAGTATAATTGAGGGTTTACTTTTATCGCTTTAAGGACGAATCCTTAAAGCAATCGCAAATACTAACACATTCAGGACATTATAATGCCAGCAGTTAAAGTTAAAGAAAACGAACCTTTTGATATTGCCATTCGCCGTTTTAAGCGTGCTTGTGAAAAAGCAGGGGTTTTATCTGAGGTTCGTCGCCGCGAGTTTTATGAAAAACCAACGGCAGAACGCAAACGTAAAGGAGCTGCTGCGATTAAACGTCATTTGAAAAAATTGGCACGAGAACGTTATGCACTTAAAAACCTGCGTCGTGGTCGTCCACAACTGTAATCAAAAGGCTTAAAGATGGAATTATTAACAACGCGTATCAAGGATGATATGAAGGCCTCAATGAAGGCAAAAGACAAAGCAAGATTAGGAGTTATTCGTTTAATTTTAGCCGCTATCAAACAAATTGAAGTGGATGAACGGATTGAATTGGACAATGAACGGACAATCATTGTACTTGATAAAATGCTGAAACAACGTCGAGATTCAATCAAACAATTTCGTGATGCAGGTCGTGACGATTTAGCCGTGATTGAAGAGGCTGAAATTTTAGTCATTCAGGATTTTTTACCGCAACCTTTGACGATAGAAGAAATTGACTTACTTATCAAAGAGGCTATTTCTGATACAGGCGCGGCTTCAATGAAAGACATGGGTCAAGTGATGGGACTATTAAAACCTAAATTACAAGGTCGTGCAGATATGTCCATTGTTAGTAAAAAAATCAAAGCGGCATTACTCAGCTAATTTTTTTAAAATAGGTGACGTTGATGGCAGGTCTTATTCCACGTCATTTTATTAATGATCTTTTAGTTAGAATTGATATTGTTGAATTAATTGACTCACATGTTCCTCTAAAAAAATCAGGCAGTAATTACACGGCACTTTGCCCGTTTCATAACGAAAAATCTCCCAGTTTTTCTGTCAATCGTAAAAAACAGTTTTTTCACTGTTTTGGCTGTGGTGCGGGAGGGAATGCGATTACATTCCTCATGGATTATTCGCATTTAACCTTTATTGAGGCCATTGAAGAATTAGCCGCTTTTATCGGTATTGATGTACCGCGTGAGCAAAGCACATACACAACAGTAGCAAAACCCGATAATCTAAAGGATTTATACCTAGTGTTGGAAGCGGTGGCTAGGTTTTATGCAAAACAGTTAAAAACTAATCCAGAAGCCCAACAAGCCATTGAATATTTAAAGCGTCGAGGCGTGAGTGGCATTGTAGCTAGAGATTTTATGCTCGGATACGCACCTGATACGTGGAATGAATTAAGTAAGCATTTCAATAAAAAACTTTTGCTTGATTCTGGGTTATTGAGCCAAAAAGACGGTTCAAAAAATAGTTATGACCGCTTTCGCGGACGACTAATGTTTCCTATTCGAGATAAGCGAGGGCGAATATTAGGTTTTGGTGCAAGAGTTTTAGACAATTCTTTACCTAAATACCTAAATTCACCTGAAACCACTGTTTTTTCTAAAGGTAATGAAGTTTATGGATTGTGTGAATTATTACAAAAAAACCGCAAACCTGAACGAATTTTAATTGTTGAAGGTTACATGGATGTGATTGCCTTAGCGCAATTTGGACTTTCTTATGCGGTTGCGACCTTGGGAACGGCAACGTCTAAAATACATTTAGCGATTTTATTTCGTTTTGCATCAGAATTAATTTTATGTTTCGATGGGGATGATGCGGGTAGGAAGGCTGCGTGGCGAGCAGTTGAAGCGGCGATGCCCTCTTTAAAAGATGGGCGACAAATTAAGATCATGTTATTGCCTCAAAGCGAAGACCCCGATTCATTAATTCGCCAAGAAGGGCTTGAAATTTTCTCAAAACGCATTATCTCTGCACAAACGCTATCAGATTATTTTTTTAATCATTTAACTAAAAAGCTTGATTTAGCCACATTAGAAGGGCGTTCCAAGTTGGTTAGCAAGGCGCAAACGTATTTACAACAATTGCCCGAAGGTATTTTTAAAAAGATGATGTTTGCTCATTTGAAAAAATTATCTGATTTATCAGCACAGCAACTAACGGAATCATTGGAAAATTCTAAAAAACTAGCTACACTTAAAAAACATAAATATAAAATCCCAAATGGGACAAGAGCTAAACCATCGCTTTCGCGGTTAACTATCGCCTTATTATTACAAAACCCGTGGCTTGCAGAGATTCTTATAAAAAAAATACCACATTGGGATGAAATTGCATTTCCAGGTTTAGATGTCTTAAAAAATGTTTTACGAACGATTATTAAAAATAAACCGAGTAATATAGGGGTATTGATTGAATGTTATCGAGACACAGATAAATATAAAATGATTAATACTCTTGCCGCTTATAATTTAGAATTAGATGCCGCATCAAAAGAGGTCATAGAAAAAACATTTAGTGATGGGATAAATAAACTTATTTATCAAGCAAAAGATGCGCTTTTAACCGATTTACTGGTTAAAGAAAATGGCCGTAGTTTAAATACAGAGGAAAAAGATATATTAATAAAAATGCTTAAGCTTAAGTACAATGGCTGATATTTCTAATTAGTTTTGTGTTATAATTTTCTGTTCAGTGAGGACTAGCTGAATTTTTGTAGGTAAACAATGAACCAAGAACAGCAACAATCTCAACTTAAACAATTAATCGCAAAAGGTAAAACGCAAGGTTATTTAACTTACACTGAAATTAACGATCATTTACCTGGCGATATTGTTGATCCTGAACAAATAGAAGATATCATTGCGATGATTAATGATATGGGAATTCAGGTTCATGAAGTCGCGCCAGATGCAGACTCAATAATTTCATCTGATACTGCAGCCGTCAGTTCAGATGATGATGATGCGGCAGCTGCAGAAGTTGCAGCCCTTGCCTCAGTTGATAGTGAATTTGGTAGAACCACAGACCCCGTTCGCATGTATATGCGTGAAATGGGATCAGTTGAATTATTAACGCGAGAACAAGAGCTTAAAATTGCAAAACGGATAGAAAAAGGGCAACAGCAAATTATAATCGCAATTGCGCGCTCTTTTAAAGCCGTTGAAAGTTTTCTTGTCGCTTATGATAGCCTTGAAAATGAAGACGCTAATTTAAAATTCACTGATCTAATGGCAGGGTTAAGTGATTTAGAAGAACCTGGAAGTTTGCACGCGGTACAAACGCCTAAAACTAAAGAGGAATCGGCAGACGATGAAGAAGACAAAGGTATTGATTATGAAGAAATTGCACTTAAAGTTGAGGCGTTAAGAGAAGCATTAAAGACAGCTTTAGTTGTTTTTACAAAAAATGGTTACAATAGCAAAAAAACTGAAGCTTCTTTTACAGCATTGTCTCAATGTTTCTTAGCGTTTAAATGGTCGCTACCCTATCTTAAAAAAATGATTCGGGTCGTCACAGAAAATGTTGTGAATATCCGTGAAAAAGAAAAAGCGATAATGGCTATTTTTGTTGGCAAAGGAAAAATGCCACGTAAAGAGTTTATTCAGTCTTTTACGGGTAATGAATCTAATTCAAAATGGTTATTGCCCTACTTAAAAGATAGCAGCCCTTATTTTTCGGTTGCTAAAGCTCATGAAAAGCAGATTAAAAAAATTCAACTTGAATTATTAGCCATAGAAAAAGAACAAGGCTTATCTGTTGCTGCCCTAAAAGATATAAATAAGCGGATGTCAATTGGAGAAGCTAAGGCTAGGCGTGCGAAAAAAGATATGATTGAAGCGAATTTAAGATTGGTTATTTCAATTGCTAAAAAGTATACTAATCGTGGCTTACAATTTTTAGATTTGATTCAAGAAGGGAATATTGGCTTGATGAAAGCCGTTGATAAATTTGAATATCGTCGGGGTTATAAATTTTCAACTTATGCAACATGGTGGATTAGACAAGCGATTACGCGTTCAATTGCAGATCAAGCAAGAACGATTCGTATTCCTGTTCACATGATAGAAACGATTAATAAATTAAATCGGGTATCACGACAAATTTTGCAAGAAATGGGACGCGAAGCAACACCCGAAGAATTGGCAGAACGGATGGAAATGCCAGAAGATAAAGTGCGTAAGGTTTTAAAAATTGCTAAAGAACCCATTTCAATGGAAACCCCAATTGGTGATGATGAAGATTCTCATTTAGGCGATTTTATCGAAGATGCGAAAGTGCTTTCCCCTGTAGAATCTGCAACAGTGGCGGGCTTACGTGAATCGACTCAAAATATTTTGAGTGGTTTAACCACAAGAGAAGCAAAAGTATTACGAATGCGGTTTGGTATCAATATGAATACCGATCATACGTTGGAAGAAGTCGGCAAACAGTTTGATGTCACCCGTGAACGTATTCGTCAAATTGAAGCTAAAGCATTGAGAAAATTAAGACATCCTTCACGGTCAGAAAGGCTTCGTTGTTTTCTTGAAGGTGAATAAGTTTATATCTATAATTAGGGCCCTTAGCTCAGTTGGTTAGAGCATCCGACTCATAATCGGCAGGTCGAAGGTTCAAGTCCTTCAGGGCCCACCATACTCATAAAAAGGTCGCGTATTGCGACCTTTTTTGTCTCTATTATTTAAGAAAAAGGTAATTTCTAATGAGTAATAACACTATTTTTACCTCTGAGTCTGTTTCAGAAGGTCATCCTGATAAAATGGCAGATCAAATTTCTGATGCGATCGTTGATGCCTTATTAGCGCAAGATCCTAAATCACGAATCGCCTGTGAAACGATGATTAAAACTGGCATGGTTATTTTAGCAGGTGAAATTACTACGGATGCTTGGGTTGATACCGAGGCTTTAGTGAGAGAAGTTGTTAAGGATATTGGGTATGATGGTGAGGCGGGGTTTGATTGGGAAACTTGTGCGGTATTAAATGCGATTGGTAAACAATCAAGCGATATTGCCATGGGCGTTGATGATTCTGAGGATCATGAACAAGGCGCGGGCGATCAGGGTTTAATGTTTGGTTATGCCACTAATGAAATTGAAGAGGTATTAATGCCTGCGCCGATTCATTTTTCTCATCGTTTAGTTGAGCGTCAAGCAGAAGTTCGTAAACAAGGGATTTTATCTTGGTTGCGTCCCGATGCAAAAAGTCAAGTGACTTTTCGTTATGAAAACCATAGACCTGTCGCTGTTGATGCGGTGGTGTTATCAACCCAACACGCGCCTGATATTAGTCAAAAAGATATTCAAGAAGCGGTAAGAGAAGTTATTATTGAACCTGTATTAAAAGATTGGTTACATAAAGATACACAGTATCATATTAACCCAACAGGTAATTTTGTGATTGGCGGCCCTGTCGGTGATTGTGGTTTAACAGGACGTAAAATTATTGTTGATACTTACGGTGGCATGGCACGTCATGGTGGCGGTGCATTTTCAGGCAAAGACCCTTCAAAAGTAGATCGTTCTGCTGCTTATATGTGCCGTTATGTGGCAAAAAATATTGTGGCAGCAGGTATTTGCGATCGCTGTGAAATTCAAGTGTCTTACGCTATTGGCGTGGCAGAGCCAACGTCTATTGCTGTTGAAACTTTTGGAACGTGTAAAATTGATGAAGTAAAATTAGAACATATTATTCGTGAAAATTTTGATCTACGTCCTAGAGGTTTAATTGCACAATTAGACCTTTTAAAACCTATTTATCAAAAAACAGCTGTTTACGGGCATTTTGGACGAACTGAAGAAAGTTTCAGTTGGGAAAAAACAGATAAAGCTGAACACTTAAAAGATGCCGCTGGCATTTAATTATCTTATTTAGGAATCCAAGAATGAGTAACCCAGATTATAAAGTCGCCGATATTTCGCTTGCCGAATGGGGACGTAAAGAAATTAATATTGCTGAAACTGAAATGCCAGGATTAATGGCATTGCGGGAAGAGTTTGGTGAGTCTAAACCCTTGAAAGATGCCCGTATTGCAGGGTGCTTACATATGACGATTCAAACAGCGGTTTTAATTGAAACCTTAACGACGTTAGGTGCGACGGTTCGTTGGTCATCGTGTAATATTTTTTCAACGCAAGATCATGCCGCGGCTGCGATGGCAGAAGCGGGTATTCCTGTGTTTGCATGGAAAGGAGAAACGGAAGAAGAGGCGGCATGGTGTATTGAGCAAACCATTATTGGGTCAGATGATTGGCGACCCAATATGATTTTGGATGATGGGGGGGATTTAACCGTCATGATGCACGATAAATTTCCCGAATTAATGGGAGATGTTAAAGGTTTGTCAGAAGAAACCACGACAGGTGTTTTACGTCTTTACGAAATGTTAGAACAAGGAACGTTAAAAGTGCCTGCGTTTAACGTTAATGATTCGGTCACTAAATCAAAGTTTGATAATCTTTACGGTTGCCGTGAATCATTAGTTGATGGTATTAAACGGGCGACTGATGTGATGATTGCAGGTAAAATTGCCATTGTTTGTGGTTATGGCGATGTGGGTAAAGGCTGTGCGCAATCGTTACGTGGGTTAGGGGCAACGGTTTGGATTACTGAAATTGACCCAATTTGCGCGCTACAAGCGGCAATGGAAGGTTATCGTGTCGTTACGATGGATCAGGCTGCACCGTTAGCGAACATTATTGTTACCGCAACAGGGAATTTTAATGTTTTGACGCATGCACATTTAAAAGCCATGAAAGATCAAGCGATTGTTTGCAATATTGGTCATTTTGATTCTGAAATTGAAATTGCGGCACTGCGTCAATATCAATGGGAAAACATTAAGCCCCAAGTCGATCATGTTATTTTTCCTGATGGGAAACGTATTATTGTATTAGCGGAAGGTCGTCTGGTTAATTTAGGCTGTGCAACAGGTCACCCAAGCTTTGTGATGTCCAATTCATTTTGTAATCAAGTTTTAGCACAAATTGAATTGTGGGAAAATGGAGAGAGTTACGAAAATAAAGTTTATATTTTACCGAAAAAATTAGATGAAAAAGTCGCACGTTTACATTTAAAACAATTAGGCGTTCAATTAACTGAGTTGACTGATAAACAAGCGAGTTATATTAATGTTCCGCTTGAAGGACCTTATAAGCCCGAGCATTATCGCTATTAAGTAAAAAATAGTAAATTATCATTTGAACCTCAAAGGTTTTTTAAAACTTTTGGGGTTTTTTTGTTTTTATCAAAAGATAAGTTTTAACGTACGAAAGCTATTTTTATAGTAGACTTGAAATTTTCTAGTTTCAATATATATCTAAACATATTTTCTTAAAAATATAGGAACGTTATTATGTCACTTCGCTATAAACTTCTAATCCTCTTTTTTTGGGGGATGATTTCTACGTCCTTACAGGCTGCATTACCTGTTTATGATGCCAATGGTAACGCGTTGCCTTCTTTATCTTCTATGTTAAAGCGTGTTAATCCTGCGGTGGTGAATATTTCTACCTTTTCAACCAGGCAAGAAGCTTATAATCCGTTATTAAATGATCCTTTTTTTAGACATTTTTTTCAAATACCTAATCAACCTCGTCAACAGCAAAAACCTAAAAAACGCCAACAAAGTGCAGGTTCTGGGGTCATTATTGATAAAGTAAAAGGATTCGTGATTACGAACCATCATGTGGTTAATAATGCCGATGAAGTTCATGTAAGTTTGATTGATGGGCGTAGTTTTCCTGCTAAAGTCATTGGACATGATCCAGAGCTTGATATTGCCTTGTTACAAATTAAAGCGACGAATTTAAGTCAAGTTTCTTTAGGTAATTCAGATTTATTAGAAGTCGGGGATTTTGCAGTTGCGATTGGCAACCCTTTTGGTTTAGGGCAAACGGTAACCACAGGGATTGTAAGTGCGTTAGGACGCACAGGACTTGGTATTGAAGGCTATGAAAATTTTATTCAAACGGATGCGTCAATTAACCCAGGTAATTCAGGCGGGGCATTAGTTAATTTAAGAGGCAAGTTAATTGGTATTAATACCGCTATTATTGCGCCTTCTGGTGGAAATGTAGGGATTGGTTTTGCTATTCCAATTAATATGGTTAAGGCGAGTATAAGACAATTACAAGAACATGGTGAAGTTAAACGTGGGCGGATTGGGATTACAATTCAAAATATTACCCCCGAATTACAAAGTGCTTTTAATTTAAAAAATGGACAACAAGGGGTTTTGGTAACCAGTGTCCTTGAAGGATCATCTGCAGAAGAGGCAGGATTAAAAGAAGGGGATGTCATTGTTAGTGTTGATAATCAGCCGACGAAATCGGTCGGTCAATTACGGACACGCATCGGCATGAAATCAATCGGCGATGAAGTCGAGGTTGCTTTAATTCGTAACGGCGATTTAAAACAATTTACGGTGGAGATTGGAAAAATAGAAGCTCAAGGACAAATTCAACAGCATAAATTATTTGAAGGCGTGAAATTAGAAAATAATAGTAATGGGCAAGGCGTTATTATTATTGGCATGACTCCAAATTCTTTTGCAGCTTATAGTGGTCTACGTCCTGGTGATATTATCTTGGGTGCAAATAAAAAA
>CAYROI010000050.1:10344-15016 GCA_964425835.1 uncultured Methylococcaceae bacterium | reverse complement strand
AGTTGTCCCATCGCCGATTGCGGGGCAGCAATCGCACCGACGACATTTAATCCTTGTTTTAAAGCCGCTTCCTGTGAAAGTCGTTCATTACTATGGCGTGCTAAGACATGACTTACTTCATGCCCTATCACAGTCGCTAATTGATCTTGATTATCAACCATTTTAACTAACCCTGAATAAACCCCAATTTTATTACCAGGCAGCGCAAACGCATTTAAACTATTATCTTCAAAAACAACGACTTCCCAGCTTCTGCCAACTTGTTGAATAATCGCATTAGCAACACAGCGTACAAAATTATTGTCGCGAGCATTACGGCTAATGGTCTGTTTCTTTTTTAGTTCCTCAAATGCTTGTACACCCATTTGATTAACTTCAGCATCTGGCATAAAAGCGATCTGCGTTCGACCTGTTGGGCTAGTTTGACAAGCGGCTAAAAGACAAACTGCCAATAAAAGCAGTATTTTTTTAATAGACATAGCGATGATCCTTTTAAGGAAAATTTGAAAGTGAGAATATTTTAACCTAACTTATTCAGTTACTCTATGGTTTCTATCCAACGACAGCGTTCTTTTACAATCTTAGCGGTATCATCGTTACCAATGCCTTTAGCGATTAAGCCAATCACTCTATCATCGGTATCATAACCGATGTGCGCATCAAGCGGGTTTGCGACTTTTCCCAGTCCAAAAATATCAAACACCTTGGCAACATTAATATTGACATTAGTGACTTCAAAACAAAGTCTTGAATCAAGATATTTTTCAGCAAATTGCAAGGGAATGGCATAGCTTAACAAGTCATTTGGATCACTAAAAGCAATAATGGGGGTTTTTGATAAAATTCGTTGTGAATAAAGTTTACCCTCAGGTTGACAGTAATCTTGCCTTTGGCTATTAACTTCAGGCAAACTAAGCCCCAGCTGTAACATTGGCAGTTGATTAGACATCATATAGATAGGTAAACTACGATGCCTTAACGCTAAAGCGATCATCGCTTGTTTTTTAGAAATTTTATGTTGATTCTCTTTATTGCCTAAAATTTTGGCAATTTTTTGTAAACCATCAATCGCAATACGACTGCCTAGGCTATGAGAGACAATTGCATAGTGGTCACTAAGAAGGCTTTCTATTGAAGCCAGGTCTTTTGACCAACAAGCCTGAGGTAAATCACTATCGGGTAAATCTTTCCATTGCCCACTTGCCATCCAACAAAAAGATTGAATAAAGGCGTTGAGTATATCTTTACGACTTTCCCCTAAATAAATAATTGGATCAGGGCCTGTATCATTGGAAAACTTTTTCATCATATTGTTAATTTTAGTTCGACGAAAAGAATATTCTCCTGAATTATCATAGGCTAATATTTTTTTGTATTTAGCGGTGATTTCTGACCAAGTAAGTTCATAAAACAATAACTCTTTTTTCTTTGTTTTATCTAAAAAACGACGGACACGTAAATTACCTAATTTTTTAGTTTTATCATTCGGTAATGTCAGTTTTATATCTTTATATTTTCGGCTAGTTACCGACAAATCTAATTCTTTTGCCAATTTTTCGGAAAATTCAGTCGCATAGCCTGGTGAATGGTCACCGACACCATGAACCATGAGTACTTTAGTTCTTCCCTTATGTGCGTGGTATAAATTAGGTTTTAAACCTTCAAAGGCTGTTCCTACAATTTCACAAAGTCTTTCATCGTTTGCCTCTTGTTTTTCTAAAAAAGCTTCGGCAACGCCTTTACCTAAACTAGCGCAACCTGAAAGGCATAACATTAACCATACGATATTTAATTTAATCATTTTAATTTAGCGTTCAAAATCGGTTAGTCGGGATTATTTGCATGAGTAGCTAAACTTATTGCCTGAACTCAAGAATGCTTACGTTTACCAAATAAATGTATTCGTCTAAACAGGCTGCCCTCATTTTCAGCATCTGCTTCACGCTCATGTTGTTCTTCAATATGAATTTCTTCAAGCCATTGGGCTTGCTGCATTTGTAAAGCTTCTGCCTTTTTTTGAATGCGCCGTTTATCTTGGTTATTAATATCAAGACGAATAAAATCACTATCTTTTCTCAGCATGAATCTAATCACTTCATCAAGCAACGCTTCATTTATTTCATCAGGATCAAATAATTTCTTATAAACACTAAAATCTTCATGATTATTAATTAATAACTTAATTTTCGAGGTTTCAATATCTGCTTCAAATCGGAAACGCACAGGAATTTTTCGGGTAATCGTAAATTGAGCCGCCTCAACACCATTTCTATCAACAAATTGATTCCAATCAAACGGTACATTTTTAGAATTTAAAAAAGCAACCTCAGATTCAATACGGCTTCGTCCCTCTAGGCGATAACTAAATGAACCCTGACCTGCACAAACAAAATTAACATTAATTTGTTTAATTTTATCAAAATCAGCAAAACCACCGTAACCATCGGTATTAATTTGATAGTCTTGTTGTGTTAGCGTCCCTATTTCAGGAAACTTATGACTATAATTAGCAATTTCAATGGCCTTTTCAAGGTAGCCTAAGTGTTCAACAACTTCTCTTAGAAACATAAAGGTTTTTTGCATTCGTGGTAGAATTTTTTCTTGATAAGCCGCTTCTAATTTCTGTTGGGTATTTAATGCTTGAAACTCACTTTCTTGCTTTATATCCGCCTCACCTCTTAACTGATCGAGAATACTCATTATTTTTTACCTCGCTGTCTTAAGACTTCATAAATCATAATGCCTGCGGCAACTGAAACATTAAGGCTTTCAACTTGCCCAGTCATCGGTATTTTTACTAAAAGATCACAGTGTTCCTGTGTTAAACGGCGCATTCCTGAACCTTCTGTTCCCATCACTAAAGCTAAAGGCATGTTTAAATCGGTTTCAAAGATAGTCTGTTTAGCATCCCCTGTTGAACCTACAATCCAAATATTTTCTGTTTTTAACCAACGCAAACATCTCGCTAAGTTAGTGACTTGATAAACAGGGATGGTTTCAGCGGCACCTGAGGCAACTTTGCAAACAGTGGGGGTGATACCACTGGCATTATCTTTAGTAATAATAATGCCATGAACACCTGCCGCATCTGCACTACGAAGACACGCCCCTAAATTATGCGGGTCTTGAATCTGATCTAAAATTAAAAAAAAAGGTAAATCAGTTAGCGTTTGTAGTCTATCTTTTAATTGTGCCTCAGATTGTAGCGCAGGTAATTGCACATCTGCGACAATTCCTTGATGGTTTTTACCTTCTGCAAAACGGTCTAATTGTTTACGGGTACTTTTTTCGATAGCAATGTTAGATTGCTCAAGTTGATTAAGTAATGCGGTTAAGCGTTTATCCTGTCGTTGGCTATCGACCCAAACATGGATTATTTTTTCTGGGGAATAATCTAAAGCCGCTTGTACCGCATGAATACCAAATAATTTATTTAATTTCATTTTTTAGCGTATTTTTTCTTATGTTTTTTACGGCGTGTGGTTATTTTATTATTTTGTAACAGATCAAAATCAATTTTTTTATCATCTAAATTAACCCGTGTCACTTTAATTTTTATGGTATCGCCTAAGCGATAACGAATCCCTGTACGCTCCCCTTTCAATTGGTGTGAAGCGGCATCAAAATGGAAAAAATCTTGCGGTAAACTCGTAATATGAACCAACCCCTCAACATAGATTTGCGTTAATTCGACAAAAAAACCAAAGCCTGTGACCGCAGAAATAACCCCTGAAAATTCCTCACCAATTTTATCCATCATGTATTCACATTTTAACCAACTTTCAACATCACGGGTTGCCTCATCTGCACGACGTTCATAAGCGGAACATTGCTCGCCGAGAATAAGCATTTCAGGGAAGCCATAATAAAAATTTTCAGGTGTCCCACCTTGAAGACAATGGCGAATAGCACGATGTACCAATAAATCAGGATAACGGCGTATAGGCGAGGTAAAATGCGTATAAGCGTCTAAAGCTAAACCAAAATGTCCCTTGGTTTCAGGACTATAAACCGCTTGCGACATTGAACGCAATAAGACGGTTTGGATTAAATGTGCATCAACGCGCCCTTGAACCGAATTAAGTAGTTCCATATAGTCTAGGGGCGTGGGTTGATCGCCACCATTTAGGGATAACCCCATTTCAGCGAGGAATGTTTTTAACTTTAATAATTTGTCGGTACTAGGGGATTCGTGAATCCTGAGTAAACGCGGCATTTTCTTGCGGATTAAAAACCGAGCCGCCGCACGATTGGCACTAATCATAAATTCTTCAATTAATTTATGGGCATCATTACGTTCGACAGGCACAATATTTTCTATTTTCCGATTTTCACCAAAAATAATGCGACTTTCTTGGGTATCAAAATCCATTGTCCCGCGTTGTTCTCGCGCAATTTTCATCGCTTGATATAAAGCGTAAAGTTGTTGTAAATCAGGCAGTAATGTCGCATATTTTTTAGCTAATTTTTTATTACCTTTAACTAATAATTTAGCGACTTCAGTGTAAGTCATGCGTGCATGAGAACGCATCATCGCTTCAAAAAAACGCGACCGAATAACGCTTCCTTGCGCATTAATATAAAGTTCACAAACCATACATAACCGATCAACATTTGGGTTAAGCGAACAGAGACCATTAGATAAAATTTCAGGCAACATCGGAATCACTTG
>CAYROI010000050.1:9011-10244 GCA_964425835.1 uncultured Methylococcaceae bacterium | reverse complement strand
GGTTGATGACGTTGTGTGGGTTGCTTAAGAATTTCAACAACGACTATTTGTCCTTTTTTAGCGTTGCCTCGCCCTTCCTTAGGGATTAAAACATCTTGGCAAATCTTTTTATTATCTGCGGTGACAAAATAAAAGCCCTTTTCTTTTAAAAATCGCCCAACTATTTGTTGCGTATTGCGTTCTAAGATTTCAACAACAGCCGCTTCTCTGCGACCCTTTCTATCCATATTTGCAACATGGACTAATACCCTATCATTGTGCATCAGGGCATTCATTTCTCGGGCAGATAAAAATAAATCGCTAGAGCCATCATCGGGTTTGACAAACCCAAAACCGTCAGGATGACCTAAAACGCGTCCTGCGATTAAATCTTGATTATTAACTCGACAATATTTTTGGCGACGATTAAATAAAAGTTGCCCATCGCGTTCCATTGCCCGTAAACGCCGACGCAATGCTTCTTTATTATCAACGGAGTCTAAGCCAAATTGTTCGGCAATTTGTTGTCGTCCTAATGGTTTTCCTATCTGCTCTAATAGCTCTAAAATTAATTCACGGCTAGGAATAGGAGATTCATATTTCTGCGCTTCGCGTTGTGCATAAGGGTCAGTTTTTGTTTTAAAATTTGTAATTTCGTTTGTGGTCATTTAATTTGGATAGATACATACAGTCAACAGCGTTGACTCTCTTAAGATATTTTTCAAATCATAGCATTATTGAACTGTTTTTACTTGTATTTTCTTATTCCTCCAACTTATGTAGGAATGAGGATTAGAAAATGAGAACATTTTATCGCATACATAAACCTGTCTATTTAAATTAAAGTTGGATAGAATACAAAAAATCAACTTTTTAAAAAACAACCCAATGAAAACAGAAAAAAAATTTATCCCATTAAAAATAGCAGTGCTAACTATTTCTGACACCCGTTCAGAAAAAGAGGATACTTCGGGAAAAATTTTAGTAGAACGAATCAATAAAGCAGGACATTGTGCAGCTGAAAAAAAAATAGTTCCTGACGATATGTATCAAATTAGGGCGGTTATTTCAACATGGATTGCCAATCCAGCTATTAATGCCATTATTACCACAGGGGGGACAGGGATTACAGGTCGAGACGGAACGCCTGAAGCAGTTACCCCATTATTAGATAAACAATTGGATGGCTTTGGTGAAATTTTTAGAATGTTATCGTATGATGAAATTAAGACTTCAACGATACAATCACGTGCG
>CAYROI010000050.1:5548-8911 GCA_964425835.1 uncultured Methylococcaceae bacterium | reverse complement strand
ACTCCCGAACGACTTGCGCTAAAAGAAGATAATCAGCAACTAAGTTATCGGCAATTTCAGCAGGCAGTTAATCAATTCGCATTTTTTTTACAACAGCAAAATTGTAATGAAAGACCCATTGCATTATTGCTTGAACGGGGTATCAATGCGACGATTGCTATTTATGCTATATTGACTATTGGTGCAAGTTATTTACCTTTAGATATAAAAAATCCAATTGATCGGCTTAATACGATTATTGAGGATGCGAAACCACAATTAATTATTGGGCAAGGAGAGCGACCGCGTGGGTTGTTTCAATCACAAACTTGGCTAAATTTAGCGCAGTTTGAAACAACGAACTTACGCCCTAAAAAAGTTGCGGTTAAAACAGAATCTATTGCTGCCATTCTTTATACCTCAGGGTCTACAGGATCGCCTAAGGGAATTGCTTTAAGTCATCGAGCGATGACTCATTTTGTTTCATGGATGATACAAACATTTAAGATCAATAGCAATGATCGCATCGCTAATCTTGCCCCCTTTTATTTCGATTTATCAGTATTCGATTTATTTGCAACGCTTGCCACAGGTGCGAGCCTTTATTTTGTGCCAACCAGACTTTCACTATCTCCAAGTCATTTAACCGCATGGCTTGCTAAAATGCAAATCACTACTTTTTATACCGTTCCATCGTTACTAAGTTTTATTACGCTAAAAGGTAATTTGATTAATACTAATGTGAAACCGCTCAGACAAATTTTATTTGCAGGCGAAGTTTTCCCCATTCAACCACTGATAAAATTGGTCAATTTATTGCCAATGGTTGATTTCTATAATTTATACGGCCCCACTGAAACCAATGTATGTTGTTATTGGAAGGTTGATAGAAAACGTTTAAACAGTCAACAGTCAATTCCAATTGGTGTACCTGCTTGTGGAGCGCAGTTATCTATTTCAGAAAAAGGCGAGTTATGGGTTAAAAGTGATAATAATTTTTCAGGCTATTGGCAACATGGAACATTAATTGCTGAAAAACCTAATGAATTTTATCCAACAAGGGACAAAGTATCTTATAATTCTTATAAAGAATACTGTTATCATGGTCGTTTAGACAGAATGCTAAAATGCTCGGGATACCGAGTTGAACCTGCTGAAATTGAAGCCATAATTAATCGTATTATCGGTGTTATTGTGTGCGTTGTGATTGGTATTAATGATAGCAGTAGTGGTCAACGCCCTGCGGCTGTTTTAATTTTAACGCCAGAAGCTAGTTTGACCCACGTTATCAAACAGGTTAAGCAACAATTACCCACTTATATGCGACCTGTTAAATTTAAAGTTTTAGATTATTTACCGAAACTATCAAGTGGTAAAATCAATTATCTTGCTCTTAACCAACTTTTTAAACCACTATGAACTATGACTTTAGCCAAATCCCAGCACAAGGCGATAAACACGCATCACGCTTACGTCTTCGTCATTGTGGTCGATTACAATTCTTAAAACATGCTGTTTCCACTGAATTAGGTGGACATGGCGATAGTTTTACCGATTTAATTGTCGCCCATCAAGGACTTGGAAAGCGATGTTTAGATAGTGGCTTAATATTATCCATTAATGCCCATTTATGGGGAGCAATATTTCCCCTAATAACCTATGGTTCGGTTCAACAAAAACAACGCTGGCTACCCGCTTTATTGTCAGGTGAAATGATAGCAGGTCATGCGATTACAGAACCTCAAGCAGGTTCAGATATCAAAGCACTAACCACAACAGCCACATTAACAGACCAAGGTTTTATTTTAAAAGGTCATAAACGTTTTATTACGAATAGCCCAATTGCAAACACCTTAATTATTTATGCAAAATTAGATAATAAATTAACGGCTTTTTTAGTAAAACAAGATGATAAAAAAGTATTTTTTACCGATAACCATCAAGTGACAGGCTGTGCATCTGCCACTATGGGGGATGTTCTTTTAGAAAACTGTTTCATTCCTATGGATAGAAAACTAGGTAAAATAGGGGCAGGGAATTTAATAATACAAAATGCACTGGAATTAGAGCGTTCTTTTGTTTTTGCAGGGATTAGTGGAATTATGGATTGGCAATTGGATACGGTCATAAAATATAGTCGTGAGCGTAAGGTGAATGGAACGCATTTAGGGCAAAACCAAGCAATTAGCCATAAAATTGCTGAAATGAAATTGCGATTAGAAACCATCAAGTTATGGATCAACGAATGTGCGCGTTTAAAAACTAAAAATAAACGTTTAACACTTGCTAGTGCGCAAACCAAATTATATGCCTCTGAGGCTTTTTTACAGTCAAGCTTAGATGCAATACAAATTATGGGAACAATGGGTTTATTAGAGACTAATAAAATGAATAGTCTCATTCAAGATGCGCTTGCAAGTCGCCTATTTTCAGGCTCTTCTGAAATACAAAAAAATATCATTGCGGCATTGCTAGGAACAGGAGAGGGCTATAAAGGGGAAGAAAAAAAATGATTCTCCAGTTTTTATTTATTATCCTACTGTTATTTTCATCAAATATTAATGTCAATGCAGAAGGAAACCAATATTGTTCATTGAAAGGGATACCATTGTATGGCAAAGTTCAATTTGTTAGCTCTTTTTCAAACCTTAAAATCAAGTATGTGAATGCTTTTCCTGACATAAAAGTTCAGTTTGTCAGTTCTTTCCCTAAGCGTTGTGGGCAATGGCAACGTGTTAACTCATTTCCAGATTTTAAGGTGGAAATTGTTGATTCCTTTCCAGATTTAACCATTAAAGAAGTTTCTTCATTTCCTGGTATGAATTAAGAATGAAATGTTTAAAGATTATTTTTTTAGCGAGTTTATTATCGTTAGTAAATAGTTGTGCAACCTTAAGTCGTGAAGATTGTATGCAGGGCGCATGGTTTGAAATAGGACTTAGAGATGGAAGAAATGGAAAAACTTTTACGCGTTTAGGTCAACACCAAAAAGCTTGTTTAGAATATGGTATTCGCATAAATAAGGCGCAATATAATGCAGGACGAGAACAAGGTTTGCAAGATTATTGCGTGCTTGATAATGCGATTGAGATGGGCTTACAAGGACGTCGTTATCAATCGGTTTGTCCTTCTGAAATTCATACTACTTTTCTACGCTATAATCAGGCAGCCTATGAGGTTTATCGTTGTCGAGAAGATCTAGAAAACTTAGATGATGAATTATTTGATAAAGAAAATAGCTTATTGAGTAACAAATTAACCGACGATGATCGTTCAAAAATTCGGGTGGATATTCGTGATTTAGATCGTGAACGACAAAGAATACGTGATGATCTTTATTCAAGAGAACGCCGATTAAACCATTTGATTAATAGAGGTTATTAA
>CAYROI010000050.1:2582-5448 GCA_964425835.1 uncultured Methylococcaceae bacterium | reverse complement strand
AATATTACCCCAGAAGTGACCACTTCTGCCAAAATTTGTAAAATCTTGGTTTCAGAAATCATTAAACAGCCAAATGCTAAAGCACTAGTCAACATAGAGGCTGCCATTGCTTGATAGGTTAAGGCAATATTCCCGCCACGGTTTTCTTGATAAAAAATACCATAATCGACACAAATTGCGATAACCAATAAAAGACCGATTAAATGTAAAAAGCTAATTGCAATGCCTTGTAGTGAGCATAGCACAAGAATAATAACCGCGGATAAACAAGCAGGCGCGAGTGTTTGTAAGGCTTTTAATAAACTCTTGTAACGGATTATGAGTAATAATGCAATCAAACCAAAACCTGCTAATAACATTATTTGCGCTTGATGCTGATAATCCACAGCCATCTTATTTAACTTATCACGCTGACTAAAATAGTGTACATCCTGATAGTTAGAAAAGGTCGCTTCTAAACGTGTTGCATTATGTTCACTTAACCAAATAATAAGTAAAACCTGTTGCGGATGAATAATAATTTTATTACTTAATAATCGCCCTAAAGGGGTTGATAATAACTTTTCAGGTGTTAAAAAATTAGGGGGTGAATAATTCAAATTACCTAAATGAGGAACTGATAATCCCTGTAATTCTAATGCCTGTTGCCATTGTTTAATAACAGTAGGCGTTAAAGCCTTATCAAATAATTGGCTATTTATTTGTTGTTGCTGTTTTGATAAAACCCAAGGATATAACCCAAAATAATCGCTTAAATCCCCTTGTATTTTAAGTTGATCTAAAACTTTATAAACTTGCTCCCCTCGTTGTAAAACCTGCTCTACATTTTTAGCATGAACCAATATAAAACGTCCAGGTTCCATACTCACCATGCGTGAGCGGATTCGATTGTCAGTCGCTTTTAAATCATTGAGTTCTGGGGTTAGCTCTTGTAAATCCTGCATCCAAGTTAGATTATCTAAAACATAAAAACACCCTAAACTAATGAGTATCAATAGGCTTAAAAGCACAGGTCTAAAACGTTGGCAAAAACCTAACCACACACTTAATAATTTTAATTTTGAACACAATGTTTGTTGTTGCGTTCTTTTCATCAACGGCGGTAATAAATAACGGGTTAACGCTAATGAGACTAAAATTCCTGTTCCTGCATAAACCGCCACTTGTTGAAAACCAGGATAGCCTGATAATCCTAAAGCAAAGTAACCAATTAAAGTGGTAATTCCCCCCATTAACATCGAGGGAAAAATTTTAATCATGGCATTAACCCGTTTATTTTTAGGGCTTGCTTGTCCGTGTACGAATGCGTGAATGGGGTAATCTATACAAATTCCAACTAAGGTTGTTCCAATCGCCATGGTCATTCCATGAACAAACCCGAAAATTAATTGTGTCATTAAAATGGCACTGCAAACCACAGTGATAAGTAAACAAGCAACCCAGAATAAAATCCGAAAAGAGCGAAATAAAATAAAAAAAAGTCCTGTTAAAGCAAATGATGAGAAAATACTAATAAAAGTAATATCGCTCTGCATACGTTTTTGAGTGCTAACAGCAAACACGGGAACGCCTGTCATTTCTAATAAGGATGAACTATTAAATTTACTTTTTTGTTGACTAAAAATAGTTTGAATTTGTTGTTGAATCAAAACATGCGTTTCAAATTCCATGCCTGATTTATCAGTTTCTAAAATCAAATTTTGATAATGATTATCCTTTTTTAGGCTATTTTTAAATTGTTCTGATAAGCTTTTAAAGCCTGTTAATGAAAGCAGTAACGGATCATATTTAAGAATCTTTTTGATAATGCCGCTTTGTGGCGATAAAAGTGCCGTTTTTAAAGCTTCTGCACGTGTTTGTAAATTTTTAAGCTCAAAAATAACGGGTAAATCTATTTGAGGGTAGCGACTATAAAGTTGTGTGGCATGGTGTTTATAAATGCTGCTGACTGTTTTAATCGTTCCTTGGGTTTCGCCTGCAAGCCAAACATCGTTTACACCTTTTATATGCTTCAGTGCTGTAATAAGTGTGTTAATAAATTCATTATTAGGCGAGGATTGGGATGAACCGATGGATAAAATATAACGTTTTGATAATGTTCCTGACTGAATTTCATTTGCAAGTAGTATTTCTTCTGTGGTTTCGCCCACGATAAAGAAAGTAGAAAGATTAGTTTTAAAACTTGTTATAAAAAAGGTAATCGCAACCAAAAGTGGTAATAATAAAAAATAACTCGGCTTAAATTGTTTCACTAAGGGAGACCTTTTAACACTTTTAATAATTGATTTATTGTTTTTTCGGTTGAATCATTGATCTCTTGCGGTTTTAAATTAAATTCATGACGATCATCGTCGGAATCAATGATTAATAAATAATTAGCCGCTTGTTTAGCTAAACCTTGCATGATGACTTTAAAAGGTTGTTCTTGCTCTTCTTCATCATAATCTTTGGCAGTTAAGGTAATTGTCCATTGATTATCTGTACTGGAAAACGCAAGGAAATACTGTTTTTTCAGGGCGGTTAAATTGCCATTAATCAACCCTTTAAATGCGTTGATTTGCAAGCTCATGGGAAGACTATCACTCATTTGAGTTTGGTAGCGTTGATTATTATTTTTATTATAATAATATAGCGTATTTTCAACGATAGCCATAATTTCAACAGTAGGCGTTTGTTGTGATTTGAGTAAAATATTTTCAGGGGTGGAATAAAAATAACCTTGATTAATTCTATCCTCAGTGAATAAACCCATACTGCGTTTTTCTTGATAGGCGATAGCAATCGCCTGTTTAGGTTTCATTCTCGCAAGGATGGTTTCTAACGATTCGTTTGCAAAGCTTAAAGACGGAAATATAAAAATAAATAA
>CAYROI010000050.1:0-2482 GCA_964425835.1 uncultured Methylococcaceae bacterium | reverse complement strand
CCCTTATTTAAACAGCATCAAATTAAAGTCTGGCTAAAACGAGATGATTTATTACATCCGATTATTTCAGGCAATAAATGGCGTAAATTAAAATATAGTCTACATCATGGCTTATCATTAGAAAAAAACACATTTATAAGCATGGGCGGTGCATACTCAAACCATCTCCATGCCTTAGCTTTGACGGGAAAATTATTAAATATTAAAACCCATGCGTTTATTCGGGGTGAACAACCTAAGCATCTTAATCCAACGTTACGTGATCTCTTAAATTGGGAAATGTCACTTGCGTTTATCAGTCGTAGTGATTATAAGGCATTAAGAGCCTATAAGAATGATGATTCACACCCTGATTTGAAAACCAATGAATACTGGTTGCCCGAAGGCGGTGCATTAGCATTTGCGTCAAAAGGTGTGCGTGAATTAGTGACCGAGATAAACCAGCCTTTTGATTGGATTTGTTGTCCATGTGGCACAGGAACAACCCTTGCGGGTATTATTCAAGCTGTTCCTGAACAAACCCAAGTTTTAGGTATTTCAGCTTTAAAAGGCGGTGATTTTTTAAATGATGCGGTTAAACAATGGCTACCTGAATCCGTGAAATCTCAAAAAAATTGGCAAATTAATACAAAATATCATTTTGGGGGCTTTGCAAAGACCAGACCTAATTTACTTAATTTTATTAATCAGTTTGAGCAAACCCAAGGCATTGCTATTGAACCTGTTTATAGCGGTAAAATGTTATTTGCATTATATGATTTAATTAGTCAGGGTTATTTTAAATCTGGATCATCTATTATCGCGGTGCATACAGGCGGGTTGCAAGGAAAACGCGGCTTTAATGTTGATGTTTTCCCACCGCAAAATAACTAATAATAAACGCTAATAAACAACAACTAGCAGCGGCACTATAAACGATCATCGCCCCAAATTGATCCCAATAATAGCCACTAAAAAGACTGCCTAACATTCCACCCAGTCCAAAACTGGTACTGCTATAAAGTGCTTGACCTTTGCCTTGATGTTTATTACCAAAATATTGATGAACGAGATGAATCCCTGCAACATGAGCTGAACCAAAAGTTGCCGCATGTAATAATTGTGCAGCAATAACCCAATAAAGAGAATTTGCAGCAAAGCCAATCATTAACCATCGGGTCATACTTAGAAAAGCACTCCATAATAGAATATGACGGAGTGAAAATGAGGCTAATAATCGCCGCATGAAAATAAATAAAACAACTTCTGCAATGACGGCTAATCCCCATAATTCACCAATAAGACGACTTGAATAATCCAGCTGTTTTAGGTAAATTGAATAAAATACATAATAAGGGGCATGAGCTGCTTGCAAAAGCATGTACACCGTAAAAAAAGCAATGACCTCAGGTTTTTTTATAATTTGCCAAAGTCCCTTATCTTCCATTGGTTGATGGGTTATATTAGCTTCTGGGGTAATCAAGGTAATCAGCCAAATAGAAATAAATAAAATAAGAGCGATAATAGGCAGCGTGCTAATCGTATAGTAATCTAATAACTCACTAATTCCCATCACGGCAACCACAAAACCGATAGACCCCCATAAACGGATTTGACTGTATTGATGTGATTGATGTTTTAAATGAAATAAAGTGACGGCTTCAAACTGGGGTAATGCGGCATTCCAAAAAAAACTAAAGCCTGCAGTAATGATAGCGAACCATAAATAGCCTGTTTTAAACAAAAAACCTGCGAATAAAAACGCGGCAAAAAAAGAAGCAATACGAATAATTTTAAGGCTTTTTCCTGTGTGATCGGCAATAGCTCCCCAAAGGTTTGGGGCAATAATTTTTGTTGCCATCATAACCGCTGAAAGTTCGCCAATTTCTAAGGCATTAAACCCTTGGTTTTGTAAATAAAGACTCCAGTAAGGTAAAAAAGCCCCCAGCGTTGCAAAGTAAAAAAAATAAAAACTAGAAAGTCGCCAGTAAGGGACGGTCATTTAGATTATACTCATCAAAAAAAGTTAACAGTTTAGCTTAATCACGAAATTTAAAAGGATTAAAACGACATGATACCCATTCGAGATTCAATTCCTAGCCGCACTCGCCCCTACGTAAGTTGGATATTAATTGCCAGTTGTATTGCTATTTTTTTAAGTATGCAGTTTTTAATGACCTTGCAACAACAGCATCATATTTTATATTTTTATGGGGTTGTTCCTCTTCGTTATTCAAATCCCCAGTGGGCAATAGATTTTGGATTACCTGCAGATTATGGGTTTTCATTTTTGAGTAGCTTATTTTTACATGGGGGGTGGCTACATTTAATTATTAATATATGGTTTATTTGGATTTTTGCTAAAAATATTGAAGATAGTATGGGGCATAGACTTTTTTTATTGTTTTATTTATTATGCGGTGTTATCGCAATGCTAATTCAGTGGTATTTCACCCCTGAATTAGCATTGCCTGTTGTGGGGGCATCGGGTGCAATTGCGGGT
>CAYROI010000049.1:10168-15301 GCA_964425835.1 uncultured Methylococcaceae bacterium | reverse complement strand
CTTCTAACCCCCTTAATCGGTATACTTTTATTGCTTGTGTCCGATCCAAGACCCCGCACTAAAAGACAAGAAGAATGAACTCTTTCAATCTCTCTAGGAGACTATCAAATGGCAACAACTACAAAAGCAAATACCGCTAACGCGTCTGCAAAAACAGACTCTACAGAAAAAGTTGAAAATACTGAATCAGCTAAAAACCCATTAGATAGCCGTGTTGAACGGTTGGCTAATGCTCATGAATTCGTTAAAAATTATACCATGGGAGCTGTTACTGTCGGCTTTATCCCCGTGCCTTTAATTGATATGGTTTCATTAACCGCACTTCAATTAAAAATGTTACATAGCCTTGCTAAATGTTATGACGTTCCTTTCACAAAAAACTTAGCAAAATCAATTCTAAGCTCATTACTCGGTGGTTCAGCTGCAATCACTATTGCCATGCCCTTAGGTAGTTTATTTAAAGCAGTCCCTATTATCGGTCAAACCTCAGGGCTTATTAGTACGGCGACTATAGGCGCGGCTTCAACTTATGCCGTAGGTAAAATATTTGTCGCCCATTTTGAATCAGGTGGCACTTTCCTTAATTTTAATACTGAAAAAGCAAAAGAACATTTCAAAGAACTTTACGAAGAAGGCAAAAATTTTGTCAGTTCTGAAAAAACAACCGAAGCAAAAGCTTAACTCAAACCACGTAGGGTGGGTATAACCCACTCTACGTGGATTTTTTTAGCCGCGCATAATAAAAACCATCCATTGCTTTATCCCCTGTTAATATTTGTCGTCCAACTGTTTCTGTGAAGCCCCAATCTGTTGCTATTGGAATTTCAACACTATCAGTATGTTTTTCTAAAAAATTCTCAATTTGTTGCTGATTTTCTTGTTTTAAAATTGAACAAGTCGCATACAATAAAATACCGCCCGAGGCTAATAACCCCCATGCAACCGCTAAAATTTCAGCTTGTAATTTAACCAGTGTTTCAATATCGCTACGACGACGTAAAACCTTAATATCAGGATGACGGCGTATCACCCCAAGAGCCGAACAAGGCGCATCAATAAGAATACGATCAAAAAGCCTTCCATCCCACCAAGCTTTAATCTCTCTTGCATCACCTGTTACCAGTTTTGCCGATAATTTTAAACGCTGTAAATTTTCTTTAACCCGTAATAATCGCGATTTATCAATATCTACTGCGATCATTTCTAATGAGGGTTGCAACTCCAACATTGCCGCTGTTTTACCACCAGGGGCTGCACATAAATCAAGAACTCGTTGTTCTTTCTCAAGTTGCAATAAAGGGGCGGCAAATTGTGCTGCGGTATCTTGTACAGAAACCCAGCCTTCATTAAAATAAGGCAATTGCTCGACAATAACCGCTTGGGTTAATTTAATCGCCGTTTGACTAAAACTGATGATCTCAGCGGCAATATTATTATCAATCAATCGTTGATAATAAGCGGCTTGTGTCGTTTGGGTTAAATTAACCCGTAACACCATCGGTGGATGCTGATTATTTTGTTCAAAAATAGTCGCCGCTTGTGACCCCCAATCCTTTTTAACGCTTTCAACTAACCATTGAGGATGAGAATACTTAGCGACTAAATTATCATTTATTTTTATTTCTAGGGATTGTTGTTCACGTAAATATTGTCGCAACACCCCATTAACAACCCCCTTCGCCCATGATTTTCTACCAACAGCCGCCACTGTTTCAGAAACAGCGGCATGCGTTTTAACTCGCATCGTTCGTAACTGATACAAACCAATAAGCATTAAAATTTTTATATCCGTATCTTTATTCCGCAAAGGTTTGACTAATAACAAACTTAATAAAAAATCTAAACGGTGATAATCACGCAATACGCCATAACATAAAGCCTGTATAAAAGCCCTATCTTTAGGGTTATCAAAGTTTTCTAAATAAGTATCCAGCGCAGTCGTTAAAGAACGACCCTCTTTAAGTACCCATAATAAAATTTGTGTCGCAGGCTTTCTTAAATTCATCAACCTAACTTAATCCCATCGACATTATGAGCATTCAAAAAAGACTGAATAGACAAACGTTTCCCCCCTGGTAACTGCACTTCTTGTAATCTTAAAACCCCATCGCCAGTACCGACTAGCATTTGTTTACCTTCACTAAACACACAACCTGCCTCTAACTTTTGTTCACATCCTTTCATTATCTGAGCCGCCCAAATTCGTAAATTTTTCCCCTGATAACGAGTTTGAGCCACAGGCCAACTATTCAACCCCCTAATTTTACGGTCTAACACTTCTGTCGATTGCGTCCAATCTAATAAAGATTCATATTTTTCAAGTTTCTTAGCATAATTTACTAATTTTTCATCCTGAACTTCAGGCTGTAATTGATTGTTCTCAACTTGTAACAATACCTTTTCTAAACCGATTGCCCCCAGTGTTGCCAACTTATCATATAAATCACTAGACGTATCCGATTCACTAATAGGACAATATTCTTTATGCAGCATATCCCCTGCATCAAGCTTTTTAATGACTTGCATAATCGTCACCCCTGTCTCTTTATCGCCTGCCATTAAAGCACGATGAATAGGTGCAGCCCCGCGCCAGCGTGGTAATAACGAACCATGAATATTTAAACAGCCATTCTTAGGCGAATCTAATACCGTTTGCGGTAAAATAAGCCCATAAGCGACAACAACCATTATATCCGCATCAAAGCTTTGTAACTGTTCTAAAGCATCGTTTTGTTTAAAATTTTCAGGTTGAAAAACGCTCAGTCCTGATTTTAAGGCAAGTGTTTTAACAGGTGAGGGGGTTAATTTTCGCCCCCGTCCTGCGGGGCGATCGGGTTGAGTATAAACCGCACAAATTTCATGCTCAGAATCAATCAGCATTTGTAGTGCTGGCACTGCAAAATCAGGGGTTCCTGCAAAAATAATTTTCATTTATCTATTTTTTAAATAAAAAAAGCAATTAACTTAATCGCTATAACGTTGGAAAATTAAAGTCGCATTTGTACCACCAAAACCAAAGCTATTCGACATAATGGTATTTAATGTCACATTATTTTGAAGCTCACGAACAATAGGGATACCTTCCGCTAGAGGATCTAATTTAGTAATATTAGCAGAAGCACTTAAAAAGCCTTCTTCCATCATCAATAAAGAATAAATAGATTCATTAACCCCTGCTGCACCTAGGGCATGCCCTGTTAAAGATTTGGTAGAACTTACCTTTGGCACATTTTTAGCCCCAAAAACTTCCCTCAAAGCTTCCAATTCACGGGTATCACCCACAGGGGTACTAGTTCCATGTGCATTGATATAGTCAATTTCTCCCTCAACAGTCGCCATCGCCTGCTGCATACAACGAACTGCCCCTTCTCCAGAGGGTTGCACCATATCATAACCATCAGAAGTAGCGCCATAACCTACTAATTCCGCATAAATTTTCGCACCACGGGCTTTTGCATGTGCCAGTTCTTCAATTACTAAAACCCCACCGCCCCCTGAAATAACAAAACCATCACGGGTTACATCATAGGCTCTGGAAGCGGTTTCCGGAGTATCATTATATTTAGAGGATAATGCGCCCATCCCATCGAATAACATCGACATTGTCCAATGCACTTCTTCACCACCGCCTGCAAACACCACATCTTGTTTACCTAGCTGAATTAACTCCATTGCATGACCAATACAATGCGCGCTAGTTGCACAAGCTGAACTAATGGTGTAATTAACCCCCTTAATTTTAAACGGGGTCGCTAAACATGCGGTATTGGTACTCGACATTGTGCGCGTCACTCGATAAGGTCCTACCCGTTTAATCCCTTTCTCACGTAATAAATCTGCAGCCTCGACAAGATTTGCTGTTGAAGGGCCGCCTGACCCCATCACTAAGCCTGTTCTAAAATTTGAAACCTCCGTCTCTTCCAATCCAGAGTCAGTAATTGCTTGCTGCATCGCAATATAATTAAAAGCCGCTCCATCACCCATAAACCGCTTAACTTTACGATCAATAAATGCCTCTTGGTCAATATTAATTGCCCCATGAACATGACTTCTAAAGCCCATTTCTTTATAAACTTCTGCAAAAGAAATACCTGATTGTCCTGTTTTTAAAGAAGCCACAACCTCTTCTTTATTGTTACCAATACTTGAAACAATCCCCAATCCTGTTACCACAACTCTTTTCATTATTTTTCTCCCTAGAAACTTTCTGTAGAGGTAAACAACCCTACTCTCAGATCGGTTGCTTCATAAATAACTTTACCATCAACCTCCATAGTTGCATCAGCAATCCCCATCACTAATTTACGTAAAATAACGCGTTTTAAATCCAAACGATAAACCACTTTTTTAGCGGTAGGTAAAACCTGACCTTTAAATTTAACCTCACCAACCCCTAAGGCACGCCCTTTTCCAAGTCCGCCCATCCAGCACAAATAAAAACCCACTAATTGCCACATTGCATCTAACCCTAAGCAACCAGGCATCACAGGATCACCTTGAAAATGGCAGTCAAAAAACCACAAGTCAGGGGTTATATCAAGTTCTGCAACAATTTCACCTTTATCATAGGCACCGCCTTCATCGGAAATATGTACAATCCGATCCATCATCAGCATATTTGGCAAGGGGAGTTGTGCATTATTGGGTCCGTATAATTCCCCTCTTCCAGACTTTAGCAATTCTTCACGCGTAAAACTATGCTGTTTTTCCATTTGAATTTAACCCTAAGTTAATTATTGTTATAATGTAGCTGACTATTATCGTCTATCGAGACAAAAAAATCAGCTCAATTTTTAGCCAGGTTGCACCTTAGAGAGAAAATCCTGCATTTTTAAACCTTTTTCTTGTAAACGTTGTTGATAAATTATAACGTTCATCAACACCACAGAAACATATTTTCGCGTCTCATCAAAAGGGATGGTTTCTATCCAAATATCCATTGGCATGGATTTTTTAGGTCGCCATTTTTTAACCCGATGAGGTCCTGCATTATAACCTGCCGCAGCTAAGGCAAGTTGCCCATCAAATTTATCTAGTTGTTTTTTATAATAATACGTGCCAAATTTAAGATTAGTCTCAGGTTCATAAAGACTGCTTGCAGATCGCCATTTCACCCCTAATTCACGGGCAATT
>CAYROI010000049.1:0-10068 GCA_964425835.1 uncultured Methylococcaceae bacterium | reverse complement strand
AGGTTCATAAAGACTGCTTGCAGATCGCCATTTCACCCCTAATTCACGGGCAATTCGTCGCCCTGTGGCAGGCATAATCTGCATTAATCCTCGCGCACCGACATGCGATCCTGCTAATTCATTAAAAACGCTTTCTTGGCGGATTAGCCCAAAGACCATCGCAGGTTTTAAATTCTGATTTTTTGCATGTCGACTGATTTCCTCCCTAAAAACAATCGGAAAACGTAAGTCCATATCATCCCAATATTTCGCTTTTGCTAGGGTAAAAACCGCTGTTTGAATCATTCCCCACTTTTGTGCTAATTTTGCGGCGGTTTTAATCCCTTCATTATCTAACTGTTTAACGCTAAACCACCAGTCCCATTTGGCTTCTTTATTTCGATCTAAAGCAAACAATTCTTTAATGATTTTAAAGGCCGCTTTTTTCTCTAAACTTTCTAAAGCGTTTGCAGTTAATAAAATAGGTTTATCATTCAACTGATAAGGAAGTTGAAGCTTATCAGCCGCAGCAAAACCGTAATAACTTCGCTCTTTTGCTAACGCAGCGTAAATTAAATTGGCATCGACTTTAGCATCGGTTTGTTCTAACGTTCTTGCTAACCAGTAACGCCATTTTTCTTGTGATTTTTCTGCCGCCGTTAATCGTTCCAAAGATTCACTGACTTGTTGCCAATTTTGTTTACGTAAAGCCATTCGAACACGCCAATCACGGGCTTCTTCATCAGGATTAACCACTTTACTCAAATGTTCGTAAGCCTGTTTTATTTTTCCTCTATAAGCTGAAATCAAGCCTAATCTTTTTTCAACGTAATCCGTTGTTTCAATATCCATTTTAAAATCATGCTGATATTTTTCCCAAGTCCTGAGAGCTAAATCTAATTGCTTACGAGATAAGCCATAAATACCTTGGGCAAAAATTTCACCCGCTTTAGGATCGTTTGTATTCCATTTTTTAGGCTGGGTAATAAGTGTTGGCTTAGCATAAACTTGTAACCAAAGTTGCGCTGATTTTCGGGCAGAAGCGGGCATATTCTTAGCTAAATATCGCGCTAAGGCTATATTTCTTTTTTTACCTTTTCTAATCGCCGTTTTAAAACGCTTCCAAACTAAAGCTTGATTATATAAAGACGAGGTCTTAAAAATATCAAATAAAGCATTACAGGCTTTAGGAGAGGACTCAGGCTTTAACCATAATTTTTTTGCAGCTTCCAAAGCCACCTCTTTCGCCCCTGTTTTATACTGCGCTAAATGATAATAACATTGTAAAGCTATTTTTTTAGAAGGCTGATAATATTCAATAAAATTTGTCCACCGCCCTTTTTTTGCCATTGAAATCAACCAATAACGCCGTAATAAACTTGCATAACGGCTATCCTTATAGGCCGTTAAAAATAATTTAATCTCTTTTTCTTTATCTAAATGTGCTTTTAAGCGTTGATATTGAAGATAAGGGTATAAAGCATAATCTCTTAACCCATTCATTTCAGCTAAAAAACCCGCATCATCCCCCTTTTTTAACAATTTTTCAGCCTTAAAAAAAGATTGCCGTTGTTCTGTTAAAGTCATTGCAGAAATACTTAATGCGTATAACCACAAAGCGATAAACAAAAACACCCCCATTAATAATTTATTTTTTTTCATCTTAAACCTACAAACGTTTATTTATTTTTTAATCAAAACTTTAAAGACCGTTATAATTAACACTCTTGATTCAAACCTTTAAACTAACCTCTTGTGATAAGCCCAATTAGTCAACAATTACAGTATTCGTGGAACACCATTTTTCGTGTCGCATTAACGCATAAAAAAAAATTGGTAAGCGCGCATTTTGTCGCTATTTTTGCAGCCATTGTCAGTGTCCCTATCCCTTTATTAATGCCATTACTTGTTGATGAAGTGTTACTAAATCATCCTGGTATTATTATTGAAACCGTTAATCGTATAGCCCCTATCGAATGGCAACAGTCGATTGTTTATATCGGTATCATTTTAGTCATCAGCTTAGTTTTAAGATTAATTGCTATTTTTTTTAATATTATTCAAGGGCGGCAATTTTCATATATCGCCAAAGATATCATCTTTATCATTCGTAAAAACTTAATCCAGCGTTTGCAGCATATTTCAATGTCTGAATATGAAAGCCTAGGCACAGGCACGGTGATTACCCACATGGTGACTGATCTTGATACCCTAGACCAATTTATCGGTACAACAGTCAGTAAATTATTAATTGCTTCTTTGACCGTCTTAGGGACAGCGATTATTCTCCTGTGGATGCACTGGCAACTCGGCTTATTTATTCTATGCCTTAATCCAATTGTGATTTATTTCACCCGAACTGTAGGCTCTCATGTCAAAGAACTTAAGGCAAAAGAAAATTCAGCCTATGGTATTTTTCAACAATCATTAGCAGAAACCCTTGATGCCATTCATCAAATTCGTGCAAGTAATCGCGAGCAACATTATTGTCAGCAATTAATTCATTATGCTGAAAACGTAAAAATTAATGCGCGTCGTTTTGCTTGGAAGAGTGATGCCGTTAGCCGCTTAAGCTTTTTAATTTTTTTATTCGGTATTGATATTTTCCGAGCAACGGCAATGTTAATGGTATTGTATTCTGATCTGAGTATTGGTGAAACCTTAGCGGTTTTTAGTTATCTTTGGCATATGATGGCACCCATCCAAGAAATATTAAACATTCAATATGCTTTTTATGGGGCAAAAGCGGCTCTTATGCGAATTAATAAATTTAATAATTTACAACAAGAACCCAACTATCCTGCCTTAAAAAACCCCTTTAGTAATACAAAAACAGTTTCTATCACTTTAAAAGATTTACATTTTAGCTACCACGAACGCCCTATTTTAAAAGGGATTAATTTAACGGTTAAGCAAGGTGAAAAAGTCGCGCTAGTCGGTGCAAGTGGCGGCGGAAAATCCACGCTAGTGCAAACATTAATCGGCTTATATCCGCCAAATTCTGGGATGATCTATTTTAATGATGTCCCCTTAGATCAAATCGGTTTAAAGGTCGTTCGTGAACACGTAGCAACCGTATTACAACACCCTGCCCTTTTTAATGATAGCATTCGCGCCAATCTAACCTTAGGACGAGTCGCATCAGATGATAAACTTTGGCACGCTTTAGAAATAGCCCAATTAAAAGAAACCATTATTCAACTAGATCGGGGCTTAGATACCGTCGTAGGCAGACAGGGCATGAAATTATCAGGCGGACAACGGCAACGATTAGCCATTGCACGGATGATTATTGCTAACCCAAGTGTGGTTATCTTAGATGAAGCAACGTCTGCTTTAGATTCAGAAACCGAATATAAACTTCATCAAGCCATGGATAAATTTTTAAAAGGACGAACCACCCTTATTATAGCGCATCGTTTAAGTGCCGTTAAACAAGCTGACCATGTTTACGTCTTTGAAGAAGGAAAAATTTGTGAACAAGGGCAACATGAAACTTTAATCCAACAAAAAGGTCTTTATGCAAAACTTTATGGTGAACACCAAATATGACTTATAAATATGATTTACATAGCCACTCCACCGCCTCCGATGGCGCACTCTCGCCCACGGAACTTGTTATACGCGCAAAAGCTCAAAAGGTAACCGCGCTGGCACTTACCGATCATGATACGATTTCTGGTTTAAATGAAGCGATAGAAACCGCAAATTTAATGGAAATAAAATTAATTCCAGGCATAGAACTCTCAACCACTTGGAAAAAACGTTGCTTACATATTGTAGGTTTAAATATTGATCCCAGCTCAAAAATATTATTAGACGGGCTTAAATACCAGCAAACTATCCGCGCAGAACGCGCTAAAACTATTGCGTTAAAATTAGAAAAAAAGGGCATTAAAGGCGCGTATGAAGCTGTCGTCTCCGCTTCAAAAAACGGGATGATAACCCGTAGCCATTTTGCTGATTTTTTACTTAAAGAAAATCACGTTAGCCAAGGACAAGAAGCCTTTGATCGTTATCTAGGCGATGGAAAACCTGCCTACGTAGCAACCATTTGGGCAGACCTAAACGAGGCAATTAACTGGATTCAACAAGCAGGCGGCGTTGCCGTATTAGCCCATCCATTACGCTATAAAATGACCGCAAGCTGGATGCGACGTTTATTAGTTGAATTTAAAGAAATGGGCGGTGTAGGAATAGAAGTTGTTACAGGACGAAGCTCTAAAGAAGACATTCGCATCAGTGCTAACTATGCCACAAAATTTGAATTAGCAGGGTCTGTCGGCTCAGATTTTCATACACCCAAAAATCAATGGGTTGAATTAGGACGATTCCCCCAATTACCTGAAGAAATTTTACCTATTTGGAAAAAATTTAATTAATCCTTTCATTCAAATTTGAAAATAAACGGGGCATGTGTTAATATTTCTATATTACTAGAAATATGGATAAATACTTATGAAAGAAGAAATTATTGCAAAGCGATTAACAGAATTAGGCAATATAACGCGTTTAAAAATATTTCGTTATTTAGTCAAAGCAGGTCACAAGGGGGCAAGTGTTGGTGATATTCAAACTGAATTAGCCGTGCCTAACTCAACCCTATCACACCATATTTCTAAATTACGCCATGTAGGCTTAGTCAAACAACACCGCGATGGACGTACTTTATATTGTCAACCACAATATGAAATTTTAGATGAACTTATCGCGTTTTTACGTGAAGAATGTTGTATTAACGAAAAAGGTCAAAAACAAAAAGAGAAAAAAATGAAAAAAATATTATTTGTCTGTGTCGAAAATTCTTGCCGTAGCCAAATGGCTGAGGCTTTTGGTCATATTCATGGGAAAACAATCGTTGAAAGCTATAGTTCAGGCTCTAAGCCCTCGGGCATTGTTAATCCTAAAGCGATCAAAGCAATGGCAGCATTAAATTATGACCTAACTAATCATCAATCTAAATCATTAGATGAAATTCCGCAAGTTATGTATGACTATGCTATTACAATGGGTTGTGGTGATGAATGTCCTAACGTAAAAGCAAAGCACCGTATAGACTGGGAAATTCCAGACCCCAAACATTTAGATGAAAAAGGCTTTAATCAAGTAAGAGATTTCATTGAAGAAAAAGTATTAACTTTATTAAAAGAACTAGGCTAAAATGATTATAAAAAAACTTTCTTGGTTTGAGAATTATTTAACCTTTTGGGTGTTGTTATGTATTGGCTTAGGAATTGCTTTGGGTAAACTTGCACCACAAGTTGCAACAACACTTAATGATTTCTCTATTTATCAAATCTCAATTCCCATTGCTATTTGTTTATTTTTTATGATGTACCCGATCATGGTAAAAATAGATTTTTCTCAAGTATTAAAATCAACAAAAACACCGAAGCCTATTTTATTAACGTTATTGATTAATTGGGCAATTAAACCCTTTACTATGTTAGGAATTTCTTATTTCTTTTTAGGTTATTTATTTAAAGATTTTTTACCAGGAACAGAGCTATTAGCCAATGGCGAAGAAGTGGAATTATGGCGTAGTTATATCGCAGGGACTATTTTATTAGGAATTGCACCGTGTACGGCGATGGTATTAATGTGGAATTATCTAGCAAAAGGAAATGATGGCTTAACCTTAATCATGGTCGCCATTAATTCATTAATTATGCTATTTTTATATGCCCCTTTAGGTCGCCTGCTTTTGAATGTCAATGCGATGCCTGTACCTTGGAAAACAATTGTACTCTCAGTTATTATTTACGTCGCTTTGCCTTTAATCGCAGGTTATTTTTCACGAAAATGGATTATTCATTATCGGGGACTCGATTGGTTTAATGATAAGTTTTTACATTGGCTATCACCAATTAGCATTAGTGCAATGCTAGTTACCTTAATCTTATTATTTGCTTTTAAAGGGGAAGTGATTATTAATAATCCGTTAACGATTATTTGGATTGCGATCCCTTTATTCATTCAAACGGTAGTTATTTTTGTATTAGGTTATTTTATTTTCGCAAAATGGTTAAAATTACCTTATGAAGATGCCGCACCTGCTGCATTAATTGGTGCATCTAATCACTTTGAAGTGGCTATTGCAACCGCCGTTATTTTATTTGGTTTATCATCAGGCGCAGCACTAGCAACAGTCGTCGGTGTCTTAATTGAAGTGCCATTGATGCTCATGTTGGTTTTAATTTGTAAAAAAACCGCTTATTTGTTTGATAATAGAGTTGTTTTTTAATAAATTAACGATAAATTATATTTAAATTCCATAACCCAGCAGCTAAATAAACAAATAAATCATTAACCCCTTGTTTTTTGTTTCTGAATTTATCAACTAAGCATTTATATCTTTTCATACCCCCTATTACATGCTTAGAAAAAAGGGAAAAAAGGAGACGCAACCATTTTTTAAAGGTTATATTTCAATACCTTATACATAAACCAGGTCTATGTTCCTCTATAAAAGGGTTGCGTCCCCTTTTACCTATCTTGCCTTGTTCCAATTGAATGTTTGGTTTAACATAACTAACCGCTCGTTGATTTGTTGCATATTCTTCTTTTGTCGGAAAAAGTGAACATTTTAGTACATACAATTCAACGAGCTATTTTTTTATCGTGTACAGAGGGAATCTATAGATAATCTGTCATTAAATAATCAGGAATCTTTTCGAAGATGCTTTTCATTTATCATTGAGAACACATAAACTAAAAGAACAGCTTGAAGGTTCATGGGATCTAAGAGACCAGCATCATTCATCGCTTATATATAGGAATAAATTACCAGAATGTTAAAATATATAAATCAATACTTTACAGATAAATTTACGCCGTTAATACGAAACCTGCATTACTTGATATTGTTTTTTGTTTTGTTTCAGATAGTTATAAGTAACTTTATAGAAGTAACTGATGAAGGATTAGTAGGTCATGGTGTTATTGAATACTATGCTACATGGACACATATCAGCATAGGCTTATTACTACTTTTACTTATCATTATTTTTATAATTGTCGAGTTATCAAAACATGGTTTCTCATATTTTTACCCTTATTTATTTGGTGATATTGCTCAGTTAAAGTTAGATATTAATCAGTTAAAATTATTTAAAATACCTGATCTTGCACCTAAAGGTCTTGCCGCGATAGTTCAGGGTTTAGGGTTAGGTGTTGCTCTATTGGTTGTTCTTTCTGGTGCAACATGGTTTATATTATGGCTACTAGATTCACCACTAAATAATGATGTTAAAGAAATACACGAATTATTAACTGGATTGATAGAAGCTTATGTAATGGCTCATGGAGGCATGGGATTATTGCATTTATTTATCACGTATAGAAAAGGGTAGCCAAGGGTGTCTCCCCTCAGCCCCTACAACACCCTGCGTGCGGTTTCGCACAGGGCGTTTCATTAACCGTGATAACACTTAATCCAGCCATCTCGTAATGAAAATAACCCTTGTTTGGTTGGAAATTTCTATAGAAAGTAAAAAATATTAACGAAAATCCTTTTAATTTAGGAGTTAGATAGCATAATGGTAGTATAAAAATCAAGGGGGCATTCACTCTAAACTGTTGTATCCTAGGTTTAAGCTCGTGCGCAGACCCATAATTCTATATTAATAATGCCTGCTTTTTTTAAAATAAATGCGATTTCTTGTAATGTTGCCCCAGTCGTCATCACATCATCTAAAATGGCAACATGGGTATAATGGGTTTCTTTGATGATGGAAAAGGCATTTTTGACGTTTTTACGACGATCTTTATTGGTTAAACCAACTTGATGTAGGGTATTTCGATGACGAATACAAAGTCTGGCTTCAATGGGGATTTGTAATTGTTGTCCTATAGTTTTAGCAATTTCTAAAGACTGATTAAATCCACGTTGACGGTAACGTTTTTTATGTAGAGGAACAGGGATAATACATTGTGGTCGCTTGCGATTTTTTAATGACGCTGCAAACAGTTGTCCCAATAAGCGTGCATTCTTATAATGCTGATTAAATTTAAGACGGGTAATTAAATAACGCATTGCGCCTTGATAAATAAAAGGCGCATGACAGCTTTTAAAAGCAGGGGCTGTACTTTGGCAATGTCCACAAAGATTAATTTGCGCCTTTGCCTCTAAAGGCGTTCCGCATTGATAACAGCAATCATTATTTTTGAGTAAATTATCTAAGCAAATCTTACAAATATCTTTTCCTGTTACCCCTTTATTATCACAGAGTATGCAGGTTGTTGGCAGTTTATTAAAGTGTTGTGCCAGCATGATAAGGTTTACCAGCTTCCTTTGTTTTCCATTGAAACCCAAGGTTCTTGAAGGGGTAATTTATCCCCTTTCTGAAGCAATTCAATAGAGATATTATCAGGTGATTTAATAAATGCCATATAACCATCACGAGGGGGTCTATTAATAATAACCCCCTGATCCATTAAAAATTTACAGCTTGCATAAATATCATCAACTTCAAAGGCTAAGTGTCCAAAGTTACGCCCACTATCATAGTTTTCACTATCCCAGTTATAAGTTAATTCAATTAAAGGAGATTCACTTTTTTGTGCTTGCTCACTATCATTAGATGCGTATAAATAAATCAGTGAAAAACGATTTTCTTCACTTTCTATACGGTGTGATTCTATTAGACCCAATTTATGACAATAAAAATCCAGTGACTCGTTAAGGTTTTTAACTCTAACCATTGTATGTAGGTAACGCATTTTTAATTCCTTATATTCCTAAGCTTTGAAAATATTAAATAAGTTGGAATGAAACAATAGTTTTTTTCATTCCTTAATCTTCTAAGGGATGTCCGCAATATTTACAATAGTTGGCATCGAAATCGTGTCCTGTTGCACCACAATCGGGACAGGCCTCATTGGTGATTTTATCCGCTTGGTATTGCTTAAATAATTCGGCACTATAAACCCCTGTAGGCACGGCAATAATCCCATACCCCATAATCATAATGGCGGAGGCAATAATTTGTCCTAAAGGCGATTGAGGGGCAATATCGCCATAACTCACGGTTGTTAGCGTGACAATTGCCCAATAAACCGATTTTGGAATACTAGTAAACCCTGAATCACTGCCTTCAACCACATACATTAATGAGCCAAATACGATGACTAAGGTTAAAACAACATATAAAAACACCGCAATTTTACGAAAACTATTATCTAGCGCATTCATTAAAACATGGGCTTCTTGCATATATTCAGATAATTTTAGGATTCTAAAAACACGTAGTAACCTTAATACCCGTAAGGCGAGCATATATTTTATGCTAGGAATTAATAGCCCTATATAGGTAGGTAAAATAGATAATAAATCGACAATCCCAAAAAAACTACGGATATAACGCCAAGGTTTGCGAACACAAATTAGGCGAAGTAAATATTCAACGGTAAATAGGAGGGTAAAAAACCATTCGCCGATGTAAAAAAACTCAATATAATGTATTTGCATGACTTCAACACTATCAAGCATGACCATGATGATACTGAGTATTATCATTACAATTAGGACAATATCAAAGTCTTTCCCTAAGGGGGTTTCTGCCCCAAAGATAATATCATTTAATGATTCACGCCAAGGAGAAAGCTTATCGCCATCATTGAAAGGTGGTTTTTTATTGGGCTTTGAGGTCATGGTAATTTGTGGGGGTTTGGTATCACCCTTACAAAGTTAAGCACAGCTAGTGAAAAAATAGGGGGTGTTCTGGGAAAGAAATGATAATGTTATAAAAGAGGAAGAAATAAAAAAGGCCTACTTTAAAAAGCAGGCCTTTAAATATTGGCGTCCCCAGGGGGGTTCGAACCCCCGTTACCGCCGTGAAAGGGCGGTGTCCTAGGCCTCTAGACGATGGGGACTAAGACTGTTTAAAACATTTTTTATTTACAGCGTACGATTTTATTTTAAAATTCGACAAAAAATTTGGCGTCCCCAGGGGGGTTCGAACCCCCGTTACCGCCGTGAAAGGGCGGTGTCCTAGGCCTCTAGACGATGGGGACTAAGACTATTTATTTTTATATTTGGTGGAGCCAGGCGGGATCGAACCGCCGACCTCAACACTGCCAGTGTTGCGC
>CAYROI010000048.1:4359-15434 GCA_964425835.1 uncultured Methylococcaceae bacterium | reverse complement strand
ATAAATTTAACCATCTATCTTCTTATTTGAAGAATATAGATAAATTTTCTTATAAGTCTCGTGATATGTAATAAATCATCTTTTTTGGTTAGATTAGTTGTAATTTTTATTTAGTCTAAATTTTAGGCATGTTCTCTTAGCTTGGCTGAATATAACTATTTATCTAACAAAAAACGCCCTAACAAATCTAACATAGCCGCCGCTTTATCAAAACTTTCCTGATACTCATCTTCCATAACCGAATCATGAACAATACCGCCACCTGCCCAAAAACGAATCGTATTATTTGAATGAACTAAAGTCCTAATGGTAATATTACTATCCATATTACCATTGAACCCCATATAAGCAATTGAACCACAATAAATTCCTCGGCGGTTTGGCTCTAGTTCTTCAATAATCTCCATTGCCCGAATTTTTGGCGCACCCGTAATTGATCCCCCTGGAAAACAACTTTTAAATAAATCCACGACATGTTTATTTTTTTTCAAAACCCCTGTAACTGTACTGACTAAATGATGAACGGTTGCATAACTTTCCACATCAAATAGGATAGGCACGTCCACAGACCCCGTTGCACAGCTTTTACTTATATCATTACGCAATAAATCAACAATCATTAAATTCTCAGCACGATCTTTTTCACTATTAAGTAAATCATTAATTTGCTGTTGATTCTCAAAAGCCGCTTGTTTTCTAGGACGTGTGCCTTTAATAGGTTTCGTTTCCACTTGCCCTTGAGTCAATTTTAAAAAACGTTCTGGCGATGAGCTTAAAACTTGTACCTCTGGACAATTCAAATAAGCACAAAAAGGCGCGGGATTTATTTCTCGTAGTTTTTGATAAGCAACCCAAGGATCCCCCGAACAAGGAGCTTGAAAACGTTGGGTTAAATTAATTTGATAACAATCACCTTCGGTTAAGTAGTATTTAATTTTTTCAAAAGCCTGCGCATAATAAGCTTTGCTCATATTTAAGTGCGGTTTTTTTAAAACGTGAAAGCGGGTTTTTTTTACTGTAGCAATTAAGCTAAATTGATTAATCAGTTGTTGCCAAAGCTTATCATTTATATCAACACCTACGAGCCAACTTTGTTGCTGTTGATGATCGACAATCACTGCCCATGAATAAATACCCACTGCCATTTCTGCAATGTTTTCTTCATCATCGGCCAAATTAGGTAAATTCTCTAAACGACGAATTAAGTCATAAGAAAAATAACCTAATAATCCGCCATTAAAAGGCAAATCATGGTTTGTATTAATAGAAGGTAGATATTTTTTAATTAATAAAAAGGGATCAGCTGTTGATTGATAACGCTTTTCTTTTAGGGTAACGGTCGTTATTTGACCTTGTGTCACTAGGGTGCAGCGAGGGTCAGAAGAAAAAATATCATAACGCCCTTGTTGGCTATAGGGGTAGGCACTATCCAGAAAAATAGCCCAAGGTTGATGGGCTATTAAATTAAATAATACGGCACTATCCTCAAAATACGGCAGTGCGTGTAATCGTTGTTCGGGAATTATCATTAAATTTTATAGGCGCATTGGCATAACAATAAATTTAAAGGTTTCTTCACTCGGGTCTTCAATAAAACAGCTACTTGCATTTTTGGCAATGGTTAATTGCGCTTGTTCAGAATCTAAATGACTAATCGCATCTAACAAATATTGCGCATTAAAAGCAATTGATAACGGCTCACCCTGATAATCAATGATTAACTCTTCTTCGGCTTCATCATGTTCTGGATTATGCGTTGAAATTTTTAATAAATTGTCACTAATATCAAACCCCACGCCTTTGAACTTTTCATTGGCTAAAATAGAAACACGGTTTAAGGCTTCTTTTAAGTGTTGTTTTGGAATTTGAATCGCTTCAAAAAAATCTTGTTCAAAAACTTTACTAAAATCAGGATATTTAGCATCGACTAATTTGGCTGAAAAAACGAGTTCTTTAATAATAATTCTGATATTACTGTTGGAAAATTGAATCTCTAATTCTGCATCAGGATCATTAAGTAAGCGATTCAGTTCTAACACCCCTTTTCTAGGAATAATAATACGCTCTTCAAACCCTGTTTCAATGCCCATTTCCCCTTTGTAAATAGATAAGCGATGTCCATCGGAAGCGACAAGCTTAAGTTTACTATTTGAAATATTGAGCATTAAGCCATTCAAATAATAACGGACATCTTGGTTTGCCATACAAAAAAGGGTTTTATTCAATGCCTTTTTAAAATGTCCTGCATTAATAATAAAACGGTGAGGCAGTTCATTTTCTGAAAACTCAGGATAATCTTCCGCCGCTAATGTGGATAAAGAAAAACGACTTCGTCCTGAAACTACTTTGATTTTATCCCCCTTTTGTTCAATTTTTATTTCAGATTCAGCGGGTAATAAACGACAAATGTCTAAGAATTTTCTGGCAGGAACGGTAATTTCACCGACCTCAAAATCCTGTAAATTTAATTTAGCGACAATTTGAATTTCAAGGTCTGTCCCTGTTAGGGTTAATTGTTGTTCGCTAACGACAATTAATACATTCGAGAGAATAGGCAGGGTTTGCCGTTTTTCAATGACGCTAACAATTTGTTGTAGTGGCGTTAAAAGTTGTTCTCGGTTGATAATAAATTTCATAGAAAATAAAGCGTTAAGGAGTGATAAGTTAAATCAATGTGAAAGTGTTCTCAGTAAATTCATATAATCTTCATTAAATTTTAAATTGCAGGCTTTAAGTTCATCAACGCGCTTACAGGCATTAATCACGGTGGTATGATCTCTACCACCAAAAGCATGTCCAATTTCAGGGTAGCTATGTGTCGTCAATTCCCTTGCTAAAGCCATCGCAATTTGTCTTGGACGAGTAATCGTTTGTTTTCGCGCTTTAGCGCATAAATCAGCCACTTTAAGTTTAAAATATTCCGCCACTGTTTTTTGAATATTCTCAATATTCACCCGCTTTTCTTGCAACGAAATTAAATCTTGTAAAGAAGATTTAGTAAACTCTAAAGTAATCGCTTGCCCTGTAAATTGCGCATTCGCAAGAACCCGTCTTAATGCGCCTTCCAAATCACGGACATTAGAGGGAACACGTTTACTAATAAAAAAAGCGACTTCTTGTGGAAGGTTTATTTCCATAATACTGGCTTTTTTCATTAAAATTGCCGTTCGGGTTTCTAAATCAGGCGGCTCTATGACTACAGGTAATCCCCAGCTAAAACGTGATTTTAATCGGTCTTCCAGTCCTGTAATTTCCTTTGGATATTGATCGCAAGTTAAAACAATTTGGTGCTTTTTATCTAAAAGGGTGTTAAAAGTGTGAAAAAATTCTTCTTGTGAACGCTCTTTACCTGCCAAAAATTGAATATCATCGACTAATAACACATCAATACTGCGATAATAATCTTTAAATTTTGCAAAACTATTTTGTTGTAAAGCCTTGACCATATCGCTAACAAATTTTTCAGAATGAAGGTACACAACATTAAGTTGCGGTTTTTCCGCCGCAATTGCATTGCCAATCGCGTGCATTAAATGGGTTTTACCAAGACCTGAATTACCGTAAATAAATAACGGATTATAGGATTTCCCCATATTTTCAGTCACTTGAAAAGCCGCAGCTTTTGCGAGTTGATTGGACTGCCCCTCAACAAATCGCTCAAAAGTAAAGGCTTTATTTAAAAAGCTTGGGTGTGTTTTTTGTACCGCTTTTGCCGCCGAATTTTTTTTTATTTTTTTAGACGGAATAATTTTTTGAGATTTAGAACCAATTTCTAAATAAAGACTTAACGTTCCATTAGAAAATTCATAAACTGCATCTTCAAATTTGTTGAAATAATGTTGCTTAACCCAGTCAAGGACAAAGCGATTTGGGGCAAGTAGCTTTACTTGGCTCTCATTTTCCTCTGCCTGCAAAGGTCTAACCCAGGTACTAAAATCTGAAGAGGGAATTTCATTTTCAAGTCGGGAAAGACAGTTATTCCAAGTTGAACTCATAGTTTTTCACGAATAAAAACAGGGTAAAAGGGTAAAATCAAAAGGCTTATCTCGTTATTGTAAGGGCTTAGAAAATGAAAAAAGAAGATATTTCAATCATTATTGACACCGATTAAAAGCTGTGTTTAATCAATATCATTGACAGATAGACAAGGTTTATCTTATCATCCTTCGTCTTTTTTATCCGTTTTTTATTAAACTTAACTTTTAGGTCATAAGATCAATGAAAAGAACTTACCAACCCAGTAAAATTAAACGTGTTCGTACGCACGGTTTCCGTTCAAGAATGGCAACTGTAGGCGGTCGTAATGTCATTAAAGCGCGTCGTGCTAAGGGTCGTGCTAAACTAACCGTTTAGTTGTTAAACCAACGCTTTAGCTTTCCTTCCCGTTTACGCTTAAAAACCCCCGCTGACTTTCAAAAGGTTTTCAGCTGTCCAGTAAAATCAACCGATCGGTATTTTACCTTGCTGGCGATTAAAAATCAGCTTGAATATTCTCGGCTGGGGCTTGCGATTGCAAAAAAAAATATAAAACATGCTGTCGATAGAAATAAAATTAAGCGAATAACGCGAGAAAGTTTTAGATTACAACAGCATCAGTTAACAAACTTGGATATTGTCGTTTTAGCGCGCAGAGATGCCGCTAATGCGACGTCTATTCAATTGGCAAACTCATTGACAAAACACTGGCAATACTTACTAAAACAATGCGCTCGTTGCTGATAGTTATTATAAAATTCTATGGGATTTTTATAAGTCCTTTGCTTGGAAATCATTGTCGATTTCATCCAAGTTGTTCAGGTTATGCCTTAGAAGCGATTGAATTACATGGTGCTTTTAAAGGATCTTATCTTACACTCAAACGCTTATTAAAATGTCACCCATTTCATCCTGGGGGGCTTGACCCTGTTCCCAAAAAAATTGGTAAAAAAAATGGATAATATTAGATTTATACTGATACTTGCTTTAGCAATGATTGGTTACATGATGTGGGAGTCATGGCAGATAGATTATGTTTACCCCAAACCCGATATTAATACGATAGAATTACCGACAGTTGATAATAAAGAAGAATTACCGATCAATGGTAATACGCAAGCCAATAATATAGCCGTTACCGATTCTTCTGTGCCTTTAGCGCAAGTCGAGCCAGGAAAATTGATTAAAGTTGAAACGGATGTTTTTTCTTTGGAAATTGATACTGAAGGCGGTACATTACGCAATCTTGATTTACTTAAATATCCAATTGAAAAAGAAAATACGGTGGTGACAAAGCTGTTGAATATGATTGGGGTAACGCCTGATGAAACCAATCTGACCCCAATACGTTTGTTTGATAGTAGTGTCGAAAAATTATTTTTAGCCCAAAGTGGTTTAATTGCAGGGGCAGGTTCTGCACGTGTTCCTGACCATCACCAAGTTTTCAAAGCGGAAAAAAATAATTATAAATTGGCAACAGGTGAACAAAGCCTAGTTGTTCCGTTGACTTGGACTAATGGTCAGGGTTTAACCGTAACGAAGACACTAACATTTACTCGGGGTAGTTATAATATTCAATTAAGTCAAACGCTGAATAATAATAGTGATAAGGCGTGGACAGGAAGGCAATATAGCCAATTTCAAAAACGCCCTTACGAAAAAGCAAAAAAGAACACCTTTATTAGAACTTATACAGGGGGGGTATTTTATACCCAAGAAGATAAATACCAAAAAATTAAGTTTGAAGATATGGCAGAAGAAAATCTAAAAGTCTCTTCTCAAGGGGGGTGGAGTGGTTTTATTCAACACTATTTTGGCGCATTATGGGTGCCACCTGCAGGACAAGAAAACAATTTTTATAGTAAAGAATTAAAAGATTGGCGTTATGTGATTGGTTCATATTCTCCAGAGATTACGGTTGCCGCAGGAACTCAAGCAGAATTAAAAGCACAATTATTTGTAGGACCTAAAATTCAACCGATGATGGAAAAAATTTCACCAGGATTAGAATTAACGGTTGATTACGGCTGGTTAACATTTTTTGGAAAATATATTTACGCAGGACTTAACTGGTTTAATGGACATATTCATAACTGGGGCTTATCTATTCTTTGTGTGACATTTTGTATCAAGTTATTATTTTTTCCTTTATCGCAAGCAAGTTACCGTTCGATGGCAAGAATGCGTAAAATTCAGCCAAAATTGAAAGAATTAAAAGAGCAATATGCCGAGGATAGACAGCGTTTCAATACTGAAATGATGAAAATGTATAAAAAGGAAAAAGTGAATCCTTTGGGTGGCTGTTTACCCATTATGGTACAAATCCCCGTGTTTATATCACTTTATTGGGTCTTAATTGAAACGGTTGAGTTGCGTCAAGCCCCATTTTTAGGCTGGTTAGAAGATTTATCATCACAAGACCCCTTTTTCATATTACCTATTCTATATGGGATTACGATGAAGATTCAACAAAGCTTGAACCCCCCCCCAATAGACCCTGTACAAGCTAGAGTGATGAAAATGTTCCCAATTATGTTTACTTTTTTCTTCTTGTTCTTCCCATCAGGTTTGGTTTTATACTGGATTTGTAATAATACGTTGTCGATTATTCAACAATGGATTATTACTAAAAGAATTACAGCGGAAGCAAATTAGTCTGATTATTTAACAACAAAAAACCCAGTCAACCGTTTAATGATTGACTGGGATTATGGCATTTAACCCCTCCTTGTACACATGCCACGCTTCTGACTAAAAAAAATACCCTCAATACTTAAAAATAATACTATCAATCACACGTGATTAGTTTTAAGCTATCTGAGCGTTTAATTTTATGTAGCTGTAATGCTTTGTATTTATTTTGTCTCGTTTTTAAACTGATCGCTCATAATGAAATGATCCATTTTAAAATAGAAAAAATTAATTAATCTTAATTCTAAGTTGCAAAAAAAGAACGCCTAATTTAGGACGAAGCCGTTACATTTCCATCCTGACTGATGCTGTTGACTCACATAACTTTCAAGATCACTACCCATTGGTTAACCTTAAACCGATGACCTAAATTATCTTAAAATAATTCAAAAGTTACCGTTATAATCGCCTAGATTTAGACTCTTTTTCCTACAAAAAAACTATAAAGAGAGGAATGACATGAATAATATAGATAAATCCCAAATAAAATCACTCTTTAGAAAAATAGGGGGTGAAATGATTATCAATAATATAATTGATATTTTTTATCTTAAAATGCTTGCTGATTACCGTGTTAGTCGTTTTTTTAATACGCAAAATGAAAATGAACAAAAAACAGCATTAAAAGCGTTTATAGTAGCCTCTTATGGCGGTAATACTTGCAAAACTAATGAGGATATTAAGACGCTATTGGATGATTTTTTCATCGTTGCCTTTGCTAAAAGCAAACGAAAAAGTTTTATAACGGGATCAGATTTTGGTTTTTTTGGTCTACTCATTGAACAAGATCATCCAGAAACCCATCTCTTATGTCCATCTCATGCGCATCTTCTAAAATTTATGCCAGATGATTTTCATTATGATGTCATGATTGAACACTTAGATACGAGTTTACAACAACTTAATACCGATAAAAACTTAATCGAGGAGATGTTAGAAATAACCGAAAATGCACGACCTTATCTATTGGGTAGACAATCTATTTCAATATAGGCTCTTTTGGTTAAGTTAAAAAAATGTAGAGACACGTACCTCGTGTCTCTACATTTTTATACAGCATCATCATTCATTCTTTTAAGATAACCCTATATCACTGATTTCTAATTTATTTAACAGGCATAAATTGCATAAGCTGCGACCTTAATAATTCTTTTAACGATTTTAAACTGACCTTTTCAACCATTTCATTAGCAAATGCGAGGGTGAGGATGTTTTTAGCCGCTTCCACATCAATCCCCCGTGATTGCAGATAAAAAATTGATTTTTCATCCAATTGTCCAATCGTTACCCCATGAGCGCATTTAACATCATCGGCATAAATTTCTAATTGTGGTTTCGTATCGACTTCTGCATGATTAGATAATAATAAATTACGGTTATTCATTTCTGAGTCCGTCTTTTGCGCATCTTCAACGACAACAACTCGCCCTTGAAAAACACCGCGCGCGCGATCATCTAAAATCCCTTTATAAAATTCACGGCTAATCCCTTGCGGTTTGTTATGATTAATTCGCGTATGATTATCAATATGCTGGCGTTTTGTCCCTAAATATAAACCATTTAGCGAACATTCAGCGGCTGTTCCTAAATCTGTATGCACCTCATTTCTTGCAAGCAATGCCCCAAATGAAAAATTGTGGTGTTTGAAATGACTATGAGGTTGTTGTTTAATATAAGTCCCCCCAAAATGGTAGGCTTTTGTCGATTCAGATTGCAGTTTCGTTAGGGTTAAATCTGAATTTTCTGCCAAAAAAACCTCATTAACCGCTGTCGTTAAATAACTATTTTCACCGATAAAAGTTTCAATGATTTGTGCTTGGGAATGTTCACCCATTACCATGATATGACGGGTTGTTGCTAAACAATCTGGCGTTGAAACAAAATGAACGACTTGAATGGGTTTCGTTAAAACTTGTTTACTCGCAAGCTTTAAAAAGATGCCGTCATTAAACCAAGCCGTATTAAAACTAATAAAATTATGTTCCTTATTGGAAACCGCTTGTCCTAGATAGGGTTCTAGTTTTTCAGCTTGCGAATTTAAAATATCAGCAATACTGTCTAATTCAATTCCCGTATCTAAATTATCTAGTCTAGAATAGTGCTTTGAAAAATGACCATCAATAAAGACCACAATCCAAGCATCATCAAGATAATAAGGTTTTAATAAATTTTCATTAATTAATTCCGCTTTAATAATAGGCTGAAACTGTTTTTTTTCCAGCGCAGACACATTGGTATAACGCCATTCTTCTTCCCTTGTTGACGGAAAACCTGTTTCAGAAAAACGAGTAAATGCCTCGCGGCGTAATTTGTTTAACCATTCAACTGATTGTCCTGATAAGTTTACCATCTGATCGGGATAGTCATTGCTATAGTAGCTACTAAGTTGCGTATTCATTAAGCGATAACCTGTTTATCTAACCAACTATAACCTTTTTCTTCCAATTCCAAAGCTAAATCTGCCCCACCTGATTTTACAATTTCTCCATCCGCTAACACATGGACAAAATCAGGTTTAATATAATCTAGTAAGCGTTGATAATGCGTAATCATTACAAAAGCCCGTTTTTCTGAACGTAAAGAATTAACCCCATCGGCGACAATTTTTAAAGCATCAATATCAAGTCCTGAATCGGTTTCATCTAAAATACACAGCTTAGGCTCCATCACTGCCATTTGTAGAATCTCATTGCGTTTTTTCTCGCCTCCTGAAAAGCCCTCATTCACAGCACGATATAAAAACTTTTCATCCATGTCTAATAAGCGAATTTTTTCTTTAACCCAAGTTAGAAAATCCATCGCATCAATTTCATCTTGCCCTTGATATTTACGCACGGCATTTAAAGCCGCTTTGAGTAAGTAAATATTACTAACCCCAGGTATTTCAATAGGATATTGAAAGGCTAAAAACACCCCTTCACGCGCTCTAATTTCAGGGGCAAGTGCCAGTAAATCTTTATTTTGATAAGTAATTGTTCCCTTTGTAACCTGATAACCTGCTTTTCCTGAAAGAACATGAGAGAGCGTGCTTTTTCCTGCGCCATTAGGTCCCATAATGGCATGAACTTCGCCTGCTTTAACCTCAAGATTAAGACCTTTGAGGATTTCTTTGTCACCAACATTGACGGTTAAATTTTTAATACTGAGCATGGAGTTTCCAGAGTTTTTGCTAAATAAATTTAAAGCGATAAAATTAGTGTTAATTATCACATATTTAATAGAAAAAAAAACCAACATCTTTACTATGGGTTTATACTATTAAACCGTTTAATTTTTTATTATTTTTAGGAGAAATGACTAATGACAAGGATTACGGTAGGGATTCTAAGCTATGCTTTTCTCTTTTCAAGCAATCTATTAGCGGCAACAGATTGTAATGGACAACAAATTCTAACACTCGATTCCTGTATGGGTGACGAGGTTGATACGGAAGAAACAACCTTATACAATTTAATTAATGCCTATCGTGCTGAAAAAGGGTTAGCCGCTATTCCTTTATCTCCTGCACTTTCACTAGTGGCTAATCGTCATGTCAGAGATTTACAAAAGAATGTAGGTAAATTAAGTCATGGTTGGTCAAATTGTGCTTATGATGGTGGGGATTCATCAACTTATCCTTGTATGTGGAACGCACCTAAACGCTTGGGTACATCCTACCCAGGAAAAGGGTATGAGAATGCGTATAGTTCAAGTAATACGGCAACCGCTGTAGAGGCTTTAGCCACTTGGAAACAGAGTCCTGCGCATAATAATACGATTCTTAATCAATCTATTTGGCAAGATATTACTTGGCAAGCAATTGGGATTGGTATGTACCAAGGGTATGCGGTGATTTGGTTTGGAGATGAACAAGATAAGACGCAACAAGCATCGCAAATGGAAACAACGCAACAAGACCGTGTGCTTGAATTATATTCAGCCTATTTTAATCGTGCCGCAGATGCTGGGGGGTTTGGTTTTTGGAAAAAATCATTTGTTACCTATTACAAAGGCGCTATAGCAACGACGGGGATTGAAAAGGAAAACGAAGCGTTGCAAAAAATTGCCGCCGATATGGCAACTTCAGAGGAATATCGTAAACTTTACCCTGATTCGCTTTCATCCACCCGTTTTATAGAAGCTATTTATACCAACCTTTTAGGTCGCCCCTCAGATTTAGAAGGGCTAAACTTTTGGTCGGGTCATATTGATAGAGGAACGATGTCAAAAGAGCAAGCAATTTTAAACATGATTGCAGGGGCTAAAGCTAATAATTCTGAAGGAGGACTTCTCGATCAAGCCTTGATTAAAAATAAAAATAATATTTCTAAATATTTTGCAGAAACTTTGCGTTCAGATGATGCCGAATTAGCTAGAAAAGCTTTTTTAACAATTACAGATGATGTTAAAACCATAGAATCGACAAAAAC
>CAYROI010000048.1:0-4259 GCA_964425835.1 uncultured Methylococcaceae bacterium | reverse complement strand
GTCAAAGCATTAACTTGGTCATCAGGCATTACAAAAGTTGCACAAGCTTGGGTTAATAATTTAGCTGCAACGAGTTGCAGTTTAAAACATAGCAATTCAAAATATGGGGAAAACTTATATTGGGGATCAGGAAGTCGTGGTCTAATTAATGCGGCTCAAACTTGGGAAAAGGAAAAAACTAATTATGAGTCAAATACAGGGATATCTGGACATTACACCCAAATGGTTTGGCGTAACTCAACTGAACTCGGTTGTGCAGCGGCAACCTGTAGCAATGGTGCAACGATTATTGCTTGTAACTATAACCCGCCAGGAAATTTTGTGGGACAAAAACCTTATTAAAATAAAGGCACAATAAATTATGTTTCAATTAAAGCACCTCGTTTTTATGGGACTATTAGCCCTTCCTTTAAGTGCTAATGCCGAACTTTCTTGCCAAAATAAAAATTTTACTTGGAGTGATACACAACCTACGATTAATTTAAAACATATCTTTTGTGGTGAAAGTCATCGAGGGCGTAATAAAGGTTTTCATTCAAGTGCATTGCTAACAACGTCTACAGTAGTTTCCTCTATTACTAAAAAGAAATCTTTACACGGGGGAATTTATAATGCCCGTGTGAATTTTAAAAATGGTAAAACCAAGTTTTCAACCTTTTTTCCAGATCATTGTCATGTTGCAACGATTATTCACTCCATTCTTTATGCGGCAAAGCATAATATAGGACGGCATCCTCAATGGGGTGTTTTAGGAAAATCTGCACCCAAAGCGAACAGTGCAGGGTATTGCTTGCAAACTGATGGTAAGGTTTTTACCATTCGGATGGGGTTAATTAAACAGGGAACACGCGTTAATACTGCCTTTCCGCAACCTTAAAAAGGATTGATGATGTCATATTTAGGCATGTTGAACGATTTTTTAATGACAGATATTAATGAAAATATAGATTTTTGTGATGAGGTGCTGATGGCGATTAATGATTCATCAAGAAAAACAAATAATTTCTGCGGGAATGTCTACGAATTAAAAATCACGGCAAATAAAGCGATTTTAACTAATCTTCATGACGAGGCAATCCATTCAGAAATCATCGCTTTATCGGAATTACAACAAAAATTAACAGCCTGGCAAAAAAAAATTAGCACCCCTTAAGAATTATAAATTTATCCATAGGATTAAGAGGATTAAATAATGGAAACAAAAAATAAAAATGAATTAAAAAATGCAGGAATTGAACAGCTAAGTATTGGTTATGATTCGGTAGAAGATAGACTGTTATTTAAAATTGGCTTATCTAATCAGCATGAGCTTTCTGTTTGGCTAACCCGTCGTGTGGCAAAATCATTGACAGAATTATTTGATAAAACGCCATTAGCAACAAAGCTCCCTGAAAGTTCTATCCAACAAAACCCCTATATTGCACAAGAAATGAATAAAAATGCAATCAGTCAACAATTAGATTTTTCAACGGATTATCAAGAAAGAAAACCCATTCAAACCGAACAATCGTTATTAGTTCAGCAATGTCAAATTTTAACGCCATCCAATGAAGCGATGAGTTTAAACTTATTATGTGCTAATAATCAAACGGTGAATTTTGTCCTTAATGATGAAGTATTAATGGCATTAACCAATATGTTACAACTGGCTATCCGTCAGGCAAATTGGGATTTTTTCTCTACTGATAGTTTATTAATTCCCAATGTAATGAATGCAAATTATTCCCTACATTAAATAAAATTTAGATTATAAATGAGGTACTTATGGCACTTTTTGATGGGATAAAACGACAACTTCGCTCGGTTATTGAATGGACAAATCCGCGTGCAGATATTCTTTTTAGTCAATGGACAGACAATGGGGATGAAATAAAAAATGCCTCTAAATTAATCGTAGGACCTGGACAAGGCTGTATTTTTGTTTATGAAGGCAGGGTTAAAGCCGTCATTACTAAAGCCTGCATGATTGACTTAAAAACGGATAATGTTCCTTTTTGGACAACCATTAGTAAATTTATGCAGTTCTTTGAAAGTGAACATAAAGTTGGTATTTATTTTTTTAAAACCAGTAAAATCCTAGACCAAAAATGGGGAACGACGTCAGCAATCAAATACGAAGACCCTAAATATAAATTTCCCGTGGGTTTACGGGCTTTTGGTAATTACAGCTATCGTATTTCTCAGCCTCAAGATTTTTTTGTCAATGTTGTTGGAAGTCAAAGTGACTTTTTTTGTGATGATTTTAGAAAAGTAATATCCGCGCGAATTATTCCGCCTATTTCTGATTTTTTAGCGGAAAGTCGTTTTACTTATACCGATATTGATGCGAATCGTAATGAAATTGCGATGGGCTTAAATGAAACACTAACTGAAGTTTTTGGTAAACTGGGTTTTGAGATTACTGATTTTCGTATTGAAGGGACAAGCTTCGATGACGAAACCTTAAAACGAATTAATCGCATTGCGGATTTAACCGCCGAAGCGCAAGCGGCAAAAGCTGTTGGCTTAGATTATGCCAGCATTCAGCAGTTAGAAGCCATGCGAGAAGCGGCACGCAATGAAGGGGGGGCAGCGGGAATCGGTGTTGGTTTAGGCGCGGGGATGGGACTTGGACAATCAATGGCACAGGCTTTTCATAACACCCAACCGCAACCTGTACATCAAACGATTGATGACCCCATGGCAAAGCTTGAAAAATTAAAAAAAATGGTTGAAGCGAATTTAATTACCCAAGAAGAATATGCCACTAAAAAACAACAAATTTTAGATGATTTTTAATCATGGCAATTTGTAAACATTGTTCTGCGCCCTTAAAAGCAAATATTAATCGCTGTCAATACTGTGGTGTGCGTAATGATGTTGATTTAGAAAGCAAGCATCAGTTTACCATTAAAGCCCCCTATTCTAATCGTATTTGTCCCCATTGCGAGGTCGCCTTACAAACCATTGATTTAAAAGTAAACGGACATTTATATATAGAACGCTGTAGCGAATGTTTCGGACTTTTCTTTGACCCAGGTGAAATTGATATTTTATTAAATAGTACGGTCTCTAAGGCTGAAACGGTCAACTTAAAGCATATTCAGGCGATTAACCAAGATCGTTTTCAAGCGAAAAAAGTTAAATACATTAAATGCCCCGTTTGCCAAATGATGATGAGTCGGGTTAATTTTGGTTACAAAAGCGGGGTTGTGATTGACCAATGTCGTGAACATGGTATTTGGTTAGATAATGGTGAAATCACCCATTTAATGGAGTGGAAAAAAGCAGGCGGGCAATTACTGGCAGCACAAAAAACACCCCGTAAACAACCGCGAAAATCAACCAACATCTTACCGAAAAATACCTATCAATCGAATGTTTCACCCTCAATTGAAGAACCTGACTTATTAAAAAGTTTATCTTCTTTTGTTCTCCATTTATTTGACTAAAAATATTTTTATTGGACTGCGACTAATGGTCGCAGTTTGGGTTAAATGCTTTTTAGACCGCTTAGGTTGTGATATAAAGTAGCCCTGATTTATAGGGCTAGACCCTCTTTTTACTAAGCCAATTACGATTTTATTCTATGTCCTTTTTTTATCCGCCTGTAAAAACCTCTATTGCCTTGATGATTGGGGTACTTTCTTTTTCTTGTTTTGCCAACCCCTTAGAGGAAGCTATCCATATTGACCAAGCAACACAAGATGCAGCCGCTGATTCACAAAAAAAAATTGATAACCTTAGCGAAAAAACAGGGTCATTATTAGAAAAATATCGCTTTGCAACGCGGCAAACTAAAAATTTAAAAATTCAAACCCAGCATTTACAACAAGTTCTAGAAAACCAACAGCTTGAAAAAATTGCATTACAAGAACAATTAAAAACGCTTGTCGTCACTCAAAATGAAATTACCCCATTAATCTTACGGATGCTGACTAACTTAGAAGATTTTATTAAGCTCGATTTACCTTTTTTACCCGAAGAGCGAACACAGCGATTAACAAAATTAAAAGCAATGATGTTAAGAGCAGATATTACGAAAGCGGAAAAATTTCGTCGCATTATTGAGGCTTATCAAATTGAAAATGAATATGGCAACACGATTGAGGCGTATAAAAATGAAATTGAATTAGCAGGGGTTAAAAGTCCTGTTGATTTTTTACGTTTAGGGCGTGTTGCCCTTTATTACCAACGTTTAGATGGGAGTGAAACAGGGTTTTGGAATAAAAAAGAAAAACGTTGGGAAAAATTACCCGATCATTATCGTAATGAAATTC
>CAYROI010000047.1:11502-15838 GCA_964425835.1 uncultured Methylococcaceae bacterium | reverse complement strand
GCGACCCTCGGCTTAGAAGGCCGATGCTCTATCCAGCTGAGCTACAAGCGCATATTGGTCGGGGTAGAGAGATTCGAACTCCCGACATCCTGCTCCCAAAGCAGGCGCGCTACCAAACTGCGCTATACCCCGATTTATGCCCCTTCTAAGTGGCTTGTGGTAAGCCATTTCCTTCTAGTACCTGAAGGAGCTGACTATAATAACGATAAATTTTGCTTAGGTCAAACTTTTTTAAATTATTTTTTAACATAATATATAATATCTCTAAAAATATAATGATAGGTAAATCAAAGATTCATGGAATTTAATTTAAAAAATACAGATGGGCATGCGCGGCGGGGTCAGCTAACCTTTGCAAGAGGTGTTATTGAAACGCCTATTTTTATGCCTGTTGGTACTTATGGAACGGTTAAACCTTTAACGCCTGAAGAATTAACAGGCATTGGCGCACAAATTATTCTAGGTAATACATTTCATTTAATGTTACGTCCTGGTGTTGAGGTGATAAAAGCGCATGGTGACTTGCATGATTTTATGCACTGGGATAAACCTATTCTCACCGATTCAGGGGGCTTTCAAGTTTTTAGTTTAGGGGCGTTACGAAAAATTACCGAAGCAGGCGTTACTTTTAAATCCCCTATCAACGGCGCATCTATTTTTATGGGCCCTGAAGAATCTATGCAGGTTCAACGTGATTTAGGCTCGGATATTGTGATGATTTTTGATGAATGCACCCCTTACCCTGCAACAGTTCAAGAAGTGGCCGATTCCATGCGGTTATCATTACGTTGGGCGCAACGCAGCAAACAAGCGCATGGTGATAACCCAGCAGCATTATTCGGTATTATTCAAGGGGGAATGGTTGATAATTTACGTCAAGAATCTATTGAAGGGCTAATAAATATAGGCTTTGATGGTTATGCGATTGGTGGGCTTTCAGTTGGTGAACCTAAAGAAGAAATGCTGGCGACCTTAGATAATTTACAAGGAAAAATGCCTGTAAATAAACCTCGTTATTTAATGGGTGTTGGCACGCCTGAGGATTTAGTTGAGGCGGTTAGACGGGGTATTGATATGTTTGATTGTGTAATGCCAACCCGCAACGCACGTAATGGTCATCTTTTTACTTCAACGGGTATTATTAAAATTCGTAATCAGCAATATCAGCTGGATACACGCCCGTTAGATGAATCCTGTGGTTGTTATACTTGTCAAAATTATTCACGAGCCTATTTAAAACATTTGGATAAATGCCGTGAAATGTTAGGGTCACGATTAAATACCATTCACAACCTTTATTATTATTTGAATTTAATGCAAGACTTACGTGATGCAATTGCAGCGCAAAATTTAGATCACTTTGTAAAACAATTTTATCAACAACGAGAAAAACCCGTGCCAATTGTGGCATAATGAACGGTTTTATTGATAATCTGTCAATAAGATTATTATCTTATAAGAATAATTAAGGAGAGTTATGAGTTTTTTTATTTCTGATGCAATGGCAGAAGCCGCAGCCCCTGCAAGTCAACCTGGCATTGAGGGAATGTTATTTCCTTTGGCCATTTTGGCATTTTTTTATTTTATGTTCATTCGTCCTCAGTCAAAAAAAACGAAAGAACAAAAATCTATGCTAGAAGCCTTAAAAAAAGGCACAGAAGTTGTAACTAGTGGCGGTATTTTGGGAAAAGTCGCTGAGGTTGATGAAAATTTCGTTAAACTTGAGATTGCAGATAATAACTTCATCCAAGTACAACGCCACGCGATTGCTAATATGATGCCTAAGGGAACATATAAAGCCATGAGTAAAAAATCATCGTCATTGGCAAAAACTAAAAAATCTTAGTTTAGTCATTTTTATTTGTTGGAAAAGCCATGCAAAATCATTTCCCTTTATGGAAAAATTTAATGATTCTGATTGTACTTGTGATCGGAATTATTTATGCACTACCAAACTTATTTGGTAATGACCCCTCTGTACAACTCGCCTCAAGTGCGACCACTAAATTAAAACAAAAACAAGCGGATGCGATTAAATCCGAGTTGGATCAAGCGGGCTTAACTATTAAAGAATTTGAATTTAGCCGCAATAAAGTACTGGTTCGTTTTAACAATACCGATGACCAGCTTAAAGCGGCTGATTTATTAAAAGAAAAAATGGGTAACAATGTTACGGTTGCCTTAAATTTAGCCCCTGCAACCCCTCTATGGTTACGGGCTTTAAATGCAAGTCCTATGTACTTAGGCTTGGATTTACGCGGTGGTGTGCATTTTCTTTTAGAAGTCGATATGAATGCGGCGGTCAAACAGGCAGAAGAACGTTATTATTCGGATATAAAAGCGACTTTACGGGCTAAAAAAATTCGTTATCAGTCTATTACTAAAGGTAAAAACGCGATTAAGGTTACCCTAAAAAATCCCGAAGATAGCCTGGCGACTTCAGACCTTTTGTCGGCTGATTTTTCTGATTTAAAAATAGCGGATGCCGTGGATGCTGAAAATACACTCTTAATTACACTGTCTAAAAAAGCAATACAAGGAATTAAAAAATTTGCTTTAGATCAAAATATGACGACATTGCGTAATCGTGTCAATGAAATTGGGGTTGCAGAACCTGTTATCCAACAACAAGGTGATAATCGGATTGTTATTCAATTGCCTGGGGTGCAAGATACCACGAAAGCCAAGGCAATTTTAGGCAAAACCGCGACTTTGGAATATCGGTTAGTCGATATTGAACATGATGTTCAAAAAGCGGTACAAGGCGCGCCTGTGATTGGCAGTCGTTTATATCATGAAGTTGATGGTAGTCCTATCTTACTGAAACGCCGTGTGATTGTGACAGGGGCTGAAATTGTTGATGCCGCTTACACAATGGATCAAAATAATGCGCCTGCGGTTTCCATTACCCTCAATGGGGTGGGTGCGAAAAAAATGGGTAAAATGACTCAGAAAAATGTCGGCAAACCGATGGCAGTGGTGTTTATTGAATATAAACCTAAAACACGGATGGTTAAAGGTAAAAAAGAAAAGTATAAAGAAAAGGTTGAAAAAGTCATTAGTGTTGCCACTATCCGCGATAGTTTTAGTAAGCGTTTTCAAACTACAGGCTTAGATAATGCCGAAGAAGCACGGACTTTATCCTTATTGTTGCGAGCAGGCGCATTAGCCGCCCCTGTTGATATTGTTGAAGAACGGACAGTAGGACCTAGCCTTGGACAAGATAATATTGATAAAGGTTTTAATTCTGTAGTAGTGGGTTTAGCCTTAGTTCTTGTTTTTATGCTAATTTATTATCGCTTATTTGGTTTAGTCGCCAATGTTGCTTTAGCCTTTAACTTGGTCTTAATTGTTGCCGTTTTATCAATGATTCAAGCGACACTCACCTTACCAGGTATTGCAGGGATTGTTTTAACCGTTGGAATGGCAGTGGATGCGAATGTGCTAATTTTTGAACGGATTAAAGAAGAAATTAAAAATGGGAACACGCCGCAATCAAGTATTTTTGCAGGTTATGAAAAAGCTTTTGCTACTATTTTTGATGCGAACATTACGACATTGTTAGTTGCTTTAGTTTTATTTGGTTTTGGAACAGGGCCGATTAAAGGCTTTGCGATTACCTTATCTATTGGGATTTTAAGTTCCATGTTTACCGCAATTTTAGGAACGCGAATGTTAATTAACTGGTTTTATGGTAATCGCCGTATTGAAAAACTTTCTCTTTAATCCTTGTGGATAAAAAAATGTTTAAACAAAAACTTGATTTTTTAGGCAAACGAAAGTTTGCGATGATTTTATCGACAATTTTATTGATTATTTCCATTGCGTCTTTAGCTATTAATGGGTTAAAACTTGGGATTGATTTTACAGGGGGAACATTAGTTGAAGTGGGTTATCAACAAGCCGCTGATTTAACTGCCTTGCGTAAAAACCTAGAGGCTAATGGTTTTGATAATGCGACAGTACAGAATTTTGGGACGACCAAAGATGTCTTGATTCGTTTAAAACCCAAAGAAGGTGTAAGCAATGCTAAATTAAGTACGCAGGTTTTGGACGCGATTAATAAAGAGCGCGTGGAAAAAGCACAAGTGCGACGGGTTGAATTTGTAGGACCTCAAGTCGGTGATGAACTCGCCGAAGATGGCGGGTTGGCTTTGTTATATTCTATGTTTGGCATTTTAATTTATGTTGCTTGGCGATTTGAATATAAATTTTCCTTAGGTTCTGTTGCTGCGCTAGTGCATGATGTCATAATCACCCTAGGTTTTTTTTCAGTCTTACAGCTAGAATTTGATTTAACTGTATTAGCCGCTATTTTAGCCGTTATCGGTTATTC
>CAYROI010000047.1:9097-11402 GCA_964425835.1 uncultured Methylococcaceae bacterium | reverse complement strand
ATGCCTTAGATACCAATAACTTTTAACAACAAACTTTAATTTATAAATTACCTAATCAGGAGTAAAACATGGCTTTAGAACGTACTTTCTCTATCATCAAACCCGACGCAGTGGCTAAAAATGTGATCGGACAAATTTACAGCCGCTTTGAAGCAAAAGGCTTGCGTATTATCGCGGCTAAAATGCTTCAATTAACCCAAGCACAAGCCGAAGGTTTTTATGCTGAACATAAAGAACGTCCTTTTTTTAATGATTTAGTGAGCTTTATGATTTCAGGGCCTGTGATGATGCAAGTCTTAGAAGGTGAAAATGCCGTGTTAGCCAATCGTGAAATTATGGGAGCAACAAATCCTAAAGAGGCGGATGCAGGCACGATTCGTGCTGATTTTGCAGAAAGCATTGATGAAAATGCGGTGCATGGCTCGGATGCAACGGATACAGCGGCAAGAGAAATCAGTTATTTTTTCTCAGATATTGAACTTTGTGAACGTATTCGTTAAGTGTCCCCCATTAATTTACTGGACTTAGATAGAAAAAGCATGGAAGCTTTTTTTATCTCTATTGGCGAAAAGCCTTTTCGGGCAACGCAAGTTCTAAAATGGCTTTATCAAGAACAGGTTACAGCGTTTGATGACATGACGAACCTGAGTAAAGCTTTGCGTGCTAATTTAAAAGAAAATTGTTGTATAGAAACCCCTGAAATTATTACCGAACAAATCGCTACTGATGGCACGCGTAAATGGGTCATTCAAATGGGGTGTAATAATCGAATTGAAACGGTTTTTATTCCTGAAGAAAAACGGGGAACACTCTGTGTTTCTTCTCAAATTGGTTGTGCTTTAGCTTGCACTTTTTGCTCAACAGCGCAACAAGGATTTAACCGTAATTTAAAGGTTTCCGAAATTATCGGGCAACTTTATGTCGCACAAAATCGTTTGGGTGAAGAAAAACGTATTACTAATGTTGTAATGATGGGGATGGGTGAACCCCTGCTCAATTTTGAAAATGTCGTCAGTGCAATGAATTTAATGATGGATGATTTTGTTTATGGTTTATCAAAACGCCGTGTTACCTTAAGTACCTCAGGGGTTGTTCCTGCGATGTATCGACTGACTAAGCTCTGTGATGTCAGCCTTGCGGTTTCTTTACATGCCGCCAATGATGAACTTCGCAACGTTTTAGTCCCAATTAATCAAAAATACCCTTTAAAAGAACTACTCGCCGCTTGTCGCGAAAATGTAAAACTTGCCCCAAGACGTACAATCACCTTTGAATATGTCATGCTTGATGGCATTAATGATTCAACTACGGATGCACGTGCATTAATTAAATTATTAAAAAATATACCTGCTAAACTTAACTTAATCCCTTTTAATCCTTTTCCAAATTCAAATTACCAATGTTCAACGATGGTCACCATCAAGCGTTTTAGGGATTTGCTACATAAGGCAGGTATTGTCACTACGATAAGAAAAACACGCGGTGAAGATATTGATGCTGCTTGTGGTCAATTAGTTGGAAAAGTAAAAGATAAAAGTCGTCGCCACTTAAAACTTCACTTAGCAGAATCATAATGAAATTGCCGTTACTTGTTGGTTTTTCTCTTTTTTTAGTCGCCTGTGTTCAAGCAAATCCTCCAAGAGAGGTTAGCTCTGAGGAGCAAGCCAGTATTTATTTAAAAATAGGGGTACGTTATTTAGGACTGGGACAATTAGAGATTGCCAAAGAAAAATTAGAAAAATCGGTTGATTTAGATTCAAGTAATAGCGATGCACACAATGCGCTTGCGGTTCTTTATGAAAGAATCCAGCGTCCGAATGATGCAAAACATCATTACCAGCGCGCTATTTCAGAGAATGAAGAAACACCACAACCGCAAAATAATTATGGTCGCTTTTTATGTGACCAAGGTGAATATGAAGAAGGACTAGCGCATTTAGCGGTCGCTTTTAATATGCCCTTAAATTCACGTAAATGGATTTCTTTTACTAATGCAGGGCTTTGTTATTTAAAACAAAATAAAATGAGAGAAGCGGAAAATTATTTTAGAAAAGCCCTTGAGGTTCATCCTCAATACCCGCCCGCTTTATTAGAAATGCTCAAAATGAGTTACCGTTTCCATAAATTTATGTCAGCCCGTGCTTTTGTACAGCGGTATTTTAGTGTGAGTCCTGAGTCTGCGGATTCCTTATGGTATGCCTATCGTATAGAATTGGGATTAAAAAATCAGGCGGGTGCTAAAAAATATCGAACAAAATTACTCACCCGATTTCCCGATTCTAAAGAAGCGCGACGCGTAGAATAA
>CAYROI010000047.1:0-8997 GCA_964425835.1 uncultured Methylococcaceae bacterium | reverse complement strand
AACAAAATTACTCACCCGATTTCCCGATTCTAAAGAAGCGCGACGCGTAGAATAAACTCTAAATATGAACACAAAAGAAGACTATAGTGATAATGAAATAATTAAAATTTTGTTAATTGATTTAGAAAATTGTCCAAATCAAATAAATCAACTACAAAATGATATAGAAGAATATACACAAGTTATTATTTGTTACGCTAAAACAGGCGTTAAAATACCGCTTGATTGGTTAGAATCTTTAAGTAAAGCTATTGTTAAAAATAAATTGAAAATATTTAAAATGACCACTGGCGGTAAAAACTCGGCTGATTTCGGAATTTGTTTTTTTGCAGGTTCTCTAATGCATCAATTTCAAAATAAAGCACATTTTGTAATAATTTCAAATGATTTAGATTTGGATCATGTTGTCAATTTATTGATAAGTCAAGGCTGTACTGCTGAACGAGTGGGTGTAGCAAAAGAAAAAAACAGTCAGCCCCTAGTTGCAATACATTCATATTGTAAATATTTGATAACTAATAATAAAAATAGACCTCAGAAAAAAGATACCTTGTTAAATAGTATCAAAAGTATTTTAAAGAATTATCCAGAGTCTTCTGAGGATGTTTTTAAGTTTTTAACCAAGCACAAAGTTTTTATCATTAGGGAAAATAAAGTTTCTTACAATGATAAAAAATTGGCTGAAATTGTAAATCATAAATAATTATTTATGATTTGTAGACTCCCTTATTTTTAATAATCTATAAACTATGGCAAAAAACAGTCAGGTAATTCAAGCCATTCGCGGTATGCACGATATATTACCCGAACAATCCCCATTATGGCATTATGTTGAACAAAACATAAGAAGCGTTCTTTTAGCCTATGGATATCGAGAAATTCGTTTACCTATTGTTGAAAAAACCGCCCTTTTTAAACGAGCAATTGGGGAAGTCACCGATATTGTCGAAAAAGAAATGTATACTTTTGAAGACCGTAACGGGGATTCTTTAGCCTTACGTCCTGAAGGCACAGCGGGTTGTTTAAGAGCCTGTTTAGAACATGGTCTATTGCATAACCAAGTGCATCGGCTGTGGTATTTAGGGCCGATGTTTCGCCATGAAAGACCACAAAAAGGACGCTATCGCCAATTTTATCAATTAGGCGTTGAAACCTATGGTATGCCCTCGGCCGAGATTGATACCGAGATTATTACTTTAGCCACGCGCTTATGGAAAAAATTAGGGATTGAAAAAAAATTACAACTCCAGCTTAACTCACTAGGAACAATTGAAGAGCGCGTGCGTTATCGTGAAAAGTTAGTTGAATACCTTCGTCTTCATCAAGACCAATTAGATGAAGATAGTCAACGGCGTTTAACCACTAATCCGTTAAGAATTTTGGACACGAAAAATCCTAAAATGAAAAAATTGGTTGAAAACGCGCCCAGTCTAATGGATTATTTAGGCGAGGAAAGTCGGCGTCATTTTCAAACTTTAACCGATAATTTAGAAAGTTTAGGGATTGATTATCAAATCAACCCGCGCTTAGTAAGAGGGTTAGATTATTACAGCAAAACGGTTTTTGAGTGGGTCACAGAGGAACTGGGCGCACAAGGAACGGTCTGTGCTGGTGGTCGTTATGATGGGCTGATTGAACAACTTGGCGGTAAAAATAATTACGCAATTGGTTTTGCTTTAGGCATGGAACGGTTATTATCCTTGGTTGAATTATTAGCCGATGTTCCCATTGAGCGATCTGTCGATGTTTATATGATTCGTGTCGGTCAAGCAGCTGAACGACAGGGGTTAATTTTTGCCGAGAAAATTCGCGATCAACTGCCGCAACTTAAATTAGAAGTCAATTGCACTGCGGGAAGTTTTAAAAGCCAATTTAAAAAAGCTGATAAAAGCGGGGCAAAGTTTGCAATAATTATTGGCGAAGATGAAGCTGATAACAATCATGTTGCCGTTAAATTTTTACGCGAAACCCAGACTCAACAAAGCCTATCGTATGAGGCAACAATTGAATTTTTAGAGACCCAATTAAAATAAGAGAAAAACCGTGGCAATTTACGATACAGAAGAAGAACAGGTTGAAGCACTCAAAGCGTGGTGGAAAGAAAATGGACGCTCATTGATTATAGGTGCAATTTTAGGGGCGGCATTAATTTTAGGCTGGAACTATTGGCAAGATCAACAGCAAGAAAAAGCATTAGAAGCCTCCGCATTATATGGAAAATTATTAGTCTTCGCCGATAAAGAAAAAGATGCGGAAGCAATAAAAATTGCTGCCCAATTAGTTGAGCAATTTCCAAGCAGTCGTTATGCAAATTATGCAACACTCATGCAGGCAAAATTAAAAGTGAATGCAGGTGATTTAGCGGCGGCAAAAACCATTTTAGAACCCCTATTAGACAAAAAAGATATTGAGCTAAAAAATGTTGCTCGTATTCGTTTAGTCCGCTTAATGTATGCCACTAAGGACTATGAAAAAGGACTTGAATTAATTTCTGAAGCTGACCCTGAAACAACAAAAAGCTTTTCAGCTAATTATGATGAGCTAACAGGCGATTTATATGTGGCATTAAATCGTTTGGGCGAGGCGCGTACGGCGTATCAAAATGTACTCAGAGTTGGGAAAGGCTCGCCTTTACTGCAAATGAAACTGGATGATATTACCGCGCCTGAGTTAATTACCCCACCTAAACCTAAAAATTAGGCGCGTTTTATGCTGAAAAATAGCCCTAAGAAATCTCTCTTACCGCTGACTGTACTCGGTTTTAGCCTTCTATTACCTGCGTGCGCATCTTTAGGCGAATTAACTGATGCAGTTCAAAGTTTAGGTAATTCTATTTTGGGGAGTAAAAGCGAATCAGAACCGCCTGCGCCATTAACAGAATATGATATTGAAGTCGAACTCGATGTTATTTGGAAAGAATCCATTGGAATTGGTAAAAACAGACAATTTTTAAAATTAGACCTTGCCGTTAATGACGATAATATTTTCGTTGCCGATCGAGGCGGATTAGTACAAGCACGTTCAACTTCAAATGGCGATTTATTGTGGGAAACCGACACACAATATCCCTTTTCAGCAGGTCCTGGGGTTGGAACGAATACGCTTGTATTAGGCACAAGTAATGCGGAAGTCATTGCATTTAATCGTAGTTCAGGTGAAGAGCTTTGGAAAAGTACCGTCTCTAGCGAAGTGTTAGCCGTTCCCGTTATTAGCCAAGGTGTGGTTATTATTCGCACCACCGATGGGCGTATTATTGCTTTAAATGAAAGTGATGGACTTGAATTGTGGTCGTTTGAAAAAAATGTTCCTGCCTTAACCATTCGTGGAATTAGCAAACCTTTAGTAATCGGGAATCAAATTATTGTCGGTTATGCCAATGGCAAATTATTATCACTTGATTTAAAAACAGGTAAAAATAATTGGGAAACCACGCTTGCAATTCCGAGTGGGCGGTCAGAAGTTGAACGCTTGGTTGATTTAGATGCAGACCCTGTTGAAAGTGAAGGCATTGTTTATATTGCTAGTTATAATGGCGGCACAACGGCTATTTCTATTGATGATGGGAGTCCCTTGTGGCGTAATGAAGCGTTATCAGCTTACACCGCATTAACCATTGATCGGCGTTATATTTTTTTAAGCGATGCTAAAAGTGATGTTTGGGAATTAGAAAAACGGAATGGCGGGACTTTGTGGAAACAAGACGCATTGCATTATCGTTTATTAACCTCGCCTGTTGCTTATGATAACTATGTTGTGGTCGGTGATTATGAAGGTTATTTACATTGGCTTTCACGGAGTGATGGTCGGTTACTTAACCGAATTAAAATTGCAGATGCGGCGATTGATTCAAAACCTGTTGTCTTTAACGATACGGTTTATATTTATGCAAAAGACGGCACGTTAGCCGCATTAAGAGCGAGATTATTTTAAATATGTTACCTGTTATCGCTTTAGTTGGGCGACCCAATGTCGGCAAATCAACCCTATTTAATTATTTAACCCGTAGTCGAGAAGCGCTCGTTGCCGATTATCCAGGATTAACCCGCGATCGCCAATATGGACGGATTAAACGAGGAACGCGGGATTGTTTGCTCGTTGATACAGGCGGCATTATGGATGATGCAAGTGGCGTTGATAATTTTGCTAAAAAACAAGTGGATTGTGCCTTAGATGAAGCCGACATTGTTTTTTTTATTGTTGATGCACGCGCAGGATTAAATGCCTCGGATGAACAAGTGGCAAGTGAACTACGCAAATTAGATAAGCCTATTATCTTAGTGACTAATAAAATTGATGGCATTAATGCAGAACTTGCCACTACTGAATTTCACGTACTTGCCTTAGGTGAACCCATAAAAATTGCTGCGACCCATGGGCGTGGTGTGCAAGAGTTACTCGCTCACATTGATCATCTTCTACCTGAAATAGAAGAAGAAAAAGAAACGGAAAAAGGGATTGGGATTGCAATTGTAGGTCGCCCAAACGTTGGTAAATCCACCTTAGTTAATCGTTTATTGGGCGAAGAACGGGTCGTGGTTTTCGATCAACCAGGCACCACCCGTGACAGTATTTTTATTCCCTTTGAACGCAACAACAGACTATTTACTTTAATTGATACTGCAGGGATGCGTCGTCGGGCTAAAATTTCTTTAGCGATTGAAAAATTCAGTGTGATTAAATCCTTGCAAGCGATTGAAAAAGCCAATGTCGTTATTTATTTAATTGATGCCAGTGAAGGGATCACCGACCAAGATTGTCATTTATTAGGCTTGGTATTGGAAGCAGGACGGGCTTTAATTTTAGGACTCAATAAATGGGATGGCTTAAGTTTTGACCAAAAAGAACGCATCAAAAGACAAATTGACGTTAAATTACCTTTTTTAGATTTTGCCGAAAAACACCCTATTTCTGCATTACATGGAAGCGGCGTTGGAAAACTGTTTGACGTAGTGCATACGCTTTATAATGCGTCAATGATAGACATGTCAACGCCTGCATTAACACAAATTTTAAAAGAAGCCACAACGGCACATCAACCACCTTTAGTTCAAGGGCGGCGAATTAAATTAAAATACGCCCATCAAGGTGGGCGGAATCCGCCTACGGTTATTATTCATGGCACACAAACAGAGGCTTTACCTGAGGCTTATAAACGTTATTTAATTAATTTTTATCGGGATAAATTAAAATTAAAAGGCACGCCAATAAGACTTAAACTTAAGTCACCTGATAATCCTTACAAAGAAATCAAAAAGAAACCTCCAGAAAAACATCAGAAAAAAGTGGCACGATTAGCACGGATTCGCGCACGTGATCGGGTGAAAAAGGATTAAAAATGTTTTATCCAATCGTAATAACAATATTCTATATGGCGGAATAATATTCCTGACTTCATTTAATATTTTCATATTTTAGTTGACATTTTTAGGCTAATCTTTAAACTCAGTTTCAAACTCAATAGTAAGGTAAATTTGCTCGAATATCCAGTAATAGGCAGCTATATAAAGCAAACTTATCTGGAAAAGATAACAAATTATCCTGCTATATCGGGTTATTCTGGCAAACTTGCTTATTAATAAATTATTAGCTGCCTCAAAATATAGTGCATCTCAACTATTGACATCCCTCAATAAAATGAATACTATAAGTAGCATTAGTGGGAGAGTATTAATGCAAGTAGTTGAGCGGTATAGTCATGTAGAATCAAGAAAACAAGAAGGTGCGTACTACACGCCAGCTGTTTTTTCCGACTTTATATCTGAAAATATTATTTTTAATGCGAGCCTTAAAAAATCTATAAGGATAGTTGATCCAGCAGTTGGGGATGGCGAATTACTTATAAGCTTGATAAAAGCTTTAAAAAAGCAATCCTTCAATGATATTGATGTTTACGGCTTTGATACAAATCCTGAGTCAATTGTAATCACTAGAAATAGATTAAAAACACTATACCCAGACATTACACCAATATTACAAAATAAAGATTTTTTGCAAGTTTGTATAGAAAAAGGCAATCTATCTGATTCACAGGATTTATTTTATTCAAGTGATATACCAAATTTTGACTTATTAATAGCGAATCCTCCCTATATACGGACACAAGTTTTAGGTGCAGAGCAAGCACAGCTATTAAGTAAAAACTTTGGTTTAAAAGGACGTGTCGATATTTATCAAGCATTTTTGGTTGCAATGAAATCAGTCTTAAAACCAAATGGCGTTGCTGGTGTTATTGTATCTAATCGCTTTCTAACGACTAAAGGGGCAGGTAAATTCAGGGAAATAATTCATAACCAATATTCAATTAAAGGAATATGGGATTTTGGAGACACTAAAGTTTTTGAAGCTGCTATTTTACCAGCAGTGATGATTCTTACCCCCCAAAATAAAAATAGAAATTCCAATATCCCTTTTTCGTCTATCTACATGGCAGATAGTGTAAATCATGAAGGAGTCATTCCTTTTGTTGAAAGCCAAATTCAAGCCCTAAAACATGATGGTGTTGTTTCTTCTAAACAAGGAAATTATTGCGTTAAAAATGGATATTTAACATTTGATTCAAATCCATCAAATTTGTGGAGACTTCAAAATTCGACATCTGAAAAATGGCTTGATATGGTTGAGTCTAAGACTTGGTGCTTATTTAAAGATATAGGAAAAGTTCGAGTTGGCGTAAAAACAACAGCTGACAATGTTTTTATTCGATCAGATTGGCAAAACGAAGTTGGCTATGAGCCTGAGTTATTGCGACCATTAACAACTCACCATGTTGCTGGCAGATTCAAGTGTAATGAAAACGCAAAAAAGGCAATTCTTTATACCCATACCATAGTAGATGGGAAAAGAGAGGCTTTTAAAATTAATCAGTTCCCACTTTCTAAACGCTATCTTGAAAAAAATAAAGAGCAACTTAGTAATCGAAAGTATGTGATTAAAGCAAATAGAAGCTGGTTTGAAATATGGGTTCCACAAAACCCATCATTTTGGAAGCAGGAAAAACTAATCTTTCGTGACATTAGTGAACGCCCAACATTCTGGCTAGATAAAGAAGGAACTGTTGTAAATGGAGATTGTTATTGGTTGTTACGCGATAATAAAGAAATGCCTGATGATATTTTATGGCTAATATTGGCTATAGCCAATTCAGGTTTTATAAAGAAATTTTATGATATAAAATTTCAGAATAAACTGTACTCAAACAGACGGAGGTTTATTACTCAGTATGTTGAGCAATTCCCTGTGCCAAATCCAGATCAGATAGAATCCAAGGCATTAATTGCTTTAGCTAAAAAATGCTACCAAGAAACGGATGCTAAAAAACAAATTATTATCGAAAATGAAATTGATGAAATAGTTTGGTTAATTTTTAATGTTGCATAATAAACAATAGTTATGGGTTAAAGACAGATTGCCCTTGAATAACTTCAAAAAACCCCATTGGTATTGACCGCTGACATTTATAACTTTCTTCTGCTACATAGGTAAAATGCAAGCCAAGCTTACTTCCCTGACATAATACAGCTCCTTCAACTATGTTGGTTTTTGGGTTGGTAAGAGCAATAAAGTAACGCATATTTCTAGTTGTAAAACCTCTACAGTCTGGAACTTTAAGTTCAAATTCTGGACTGAATTTACCCAAATCAACCGTTGGTGAGTCTTGAATTTTAACCTCCAAAGCTTGATTGCGAAGATCAGGATAACCACCAGCAAGTAACTCATCATTCCTAATACTGTAGCCGAGTGCATCGGCAAATATTTCTTCAAGCATTTGACCTCTATTTTTAGTTGCTGCTGGTGCAATACTTCTACCAATTATTTTGTCTATGACAATATCCTTAATTATTGAAAGTGGTAGTAATGATTTAGAAGTTGGTTGGTCATGAATGCTAAAACGTGATAGATTTTTTAAATTAAGTTCATGCCCAATAGCATCATCATAAAATAATATTGAACTTGGCTCTTCTAACACGAACTGTCGCAATGTTGAGGAAATAATTAATTGATTTTTTATTGTAGGTTTACCAAACGCACCAAATTTATTTACAATGTATTCAGGTGTTAGTACTGCAATAGCAGAAATAATGTGATTCTCTGGGTCAACTTTTACCAAAATAAATCGAACTTCGCCAGACTGAAGCGTTTCAGCATTTGAATATTGGACTTGAACAGATTCAGATGACGGGTTTCTATTCCAAACTTGAAGATTATACGATTTGCCAGTTGTTACGATATATGTGTCAACATATTCTAAAAGAATTTTAGGAACACCTTTTGGCGGAATCACATCATAAATATTGTTATTTGCAGTTTCTGGGGGATTAGAATTGATTAATTTATCAGCTATCAATTTGCGAATATTTGAACCATCTGTTCTGGATTTTCCTGTTAGAACAAATTTTTCATTTATCAATGGTTCAAGTTTTATTGCTAAATTTTGTAGAGAAGTTAAAAGACTCTTGTTACTTGGTGGTATTTTCAATCTTGCATCCATATTAATCACTTCGCTTTATCGGTTAATAATGTAGGTACATCCACGTTTAAAGCCAAAGCCAAAACTTCTAATGAGCTTAATGTTACATTCCGTTCACCACGTTCAACCGCCCCAACATAAGTACGATGAAGTCCACATTTATCAGCAAGCTCTTCTTGTGATAAATTCATATCACTGCGAAGCTTTTTAATGTTATTGGATAATGTTTTTGTTAAAATTTGGCTTGGTTTTCTCATACGAGTATAATAAGTATTTTGATGCTTATAAGTCTACAGACTATAAGTAGCAATAAGCAGCTAATCGGGTAGCCAAGGGTATCTCACCCTCAGCCCCCACAACACCCTGCATGCGGCTCCGCACAGGGCGTTTCATTAACCGTGATGACACTTAATCCAGCCATCTCGTAGTGAGAATAACCCTTCCTGTTTCAAATATTCTTTCCCCAACCCCTTATTAATACAAGGGGTTTTCGCGTTTCGCCAGTAGGATTTACTGCTCAATCCAGCCAA
>CAYROI010000046.1:14767-15885 GCA_964425835.1 uncultured Methylococcaceae bacterium | reverse complement strand
TAATCTGTATTTTCTAAAGAATAATAAACAGGACTCGTTGAGCTGAGTGTTTTTTGTTGTAATCTAGGTTTTACAAAAACTAAACGGGCTTTTTTCTTAGCTAAAGCGGTCTCTGTTTCACCAATAAATTTTTCTAATAATTTCCACAGCGATGAAGGTAGCGTTTTTACCATACCTGCAACTATAATTTGTGTATCTGGGGTGATAACATGTTGTAAACGAATTAAAAAGTCTTCTAAGAAAGCCCGTGTTTTTGGCACTTTAATCACCACATAATCAAAATTACCCTGTAAAGGTTCAAGGCTATTAAGCAAGGTTACCTTTGTTTTTACCAATTGATTTGCCGCAAGATTTAAACGGGTTGCTTGTTGTGATAAATAAGAATCGGAAACAACATAGGGGTTAAATTCATGTAATGCGAGCGTTAATGCCCCAAAACTGTCATTAAAAATTAATAGCCGACTCGCTACATCAGGTTTTATCGTGTTAAGTAAATATTCATCTGCCGCGTCCCAAGCCCGTAAAAAATCTTTAGTTGCTTTAGGTAAACGTTGTAATTCAAAACTTCCCCATTGCGTTTTTAGTTGCGTTTCCATCATCTATTTTTCCCTAGCAGGTTTTCATAATACGAAACCCAAGATCACTATTATGATAAGCTGCCTCCCAACCATCTCGATAAGCCGAACGTAACCACCAAGGAATATAGTCCCAAGACCCTCCGCGAACGACAGGATGATAAGGTGATTTATTTTTTAAAATAGGTACTTTTTGCGTGTTGTCCTCGTTGTATTCAGAAGATGTCCATTCCCAAATATTACCGTGCATATCATAGATTCCCCAAATATTAGGCTGTTTTAAACCAACTTGATGCGTTTTCCCACCCGCATTTTTTCTATACCAAGCATAGTCTTTTAATTGCTGCGTCTCTGAACCAAAATAATAGGGCGTTTGTGTATTAGCACGGCAAGCATATTCCCATTCCATTTCAGTTGGTAGGTGATAATGTTGCCCTGTTTGTTCAGAAAGCCATTCACAATAGTCTCTAGCGTCAAACCATGATACTTGCGTAACAGGACGGTTTTCTCGTCCCCAGCCTGAATCATCTACTTTTTTAATAT
>CAYROI010000046.1:12596-14667 GCA_964425835.1 uncultured Methylococcaceae bacterium | reverse complement strand
GCGATTTCTTTTTGTTCCCCTAATTCACAGTGCTTCAAATAACTTTGATAAGCATTAATTGAGTCTGCTTTTTTTGTTTGTTTCCAAAGAACTAAATCACGTTGACGTTTTTCATTGGTAAGTAATATGGAAGTGGGTTTATCCTGAGAAGGAAATAAAAAGGGCGATAATAATTTTTTTAATGCCGCAATATTTTCGGGGCGATTCTTTTTTGAAAGGGCTAAACAACCTTCTATTGCTTTTTTTAAGGCAGGGTTGATTTTTTCATCATTAAAAACCAACGCAGATCCCATGCGTCGTATTTCAATGGCGGGGACTTCTTTCCCATTAATACACTGAAAAAGAACTGCACCAAGGGCGTATAAATCTGTACGCGCATCTACCTCTGTTTCTGGGTTATCAATACGTTGTTCAGGCGCTAGATATTTAGGGGAATCAAATTTAATCAGTGCAGAGAGGCTTAAAGGTTTAGTGCTTAAATATTGTGATAAACCAAAGCCTATTAACACAGGGGCATCTAATTTTTCAGACCCTCCTCGTAAAAAAATATTTTTTAAACTAATATTTTGGTGATAATGCTTTCGTTGATGTAATTTTTCTAAGGTATCTAATAAAGGTCGTAACCATAAACAAATTTGTTTTTCGGATAATTTTTGCTGATTGAGCCACAAATCAAATAAAGTGCAGCCATCTAAGTATTCCATGACTAAATAGAGGGTGTTATGCTGCTCAATTAAATCTGCATAACGGATAATACCTGGAATAGCAGGATATTTTTGACAGTTTTCTAATAACCGCGCTTCATCAATAAAGCTTTTATAATAAAAATCAAAGCCTTGTTTTTTCTCTGTACTGTTTTTAGGTTTTATGTACGGACTATTACGAGAGCGTCCCGCTAAATCCTCAGGATAATACTCTTTAATAATAAATCGTTCTTTTTCATCTTTTTTTTTGGCAATATAAGTAATCGCTAAGTCTTCTGACGCTAATACACGTCCAAGCGTGTATTGTTCTCCAATAAGGCTAAATAAAGGCAAATGCTGTGCCTCTTCTAAATAGTTATTTTGATCAAAATGGCAGGAGAGGCATTTTTTTTGCCGACTTGCTTTAAAGCAATTTGGACAAATAGAATTTGGCGTGTCATTCATAGAAGGTTAGATTTTAGAGCGATTATTATTTAAACAAAGTGGTGATTTTAGCTTATTTTTACTTCATTCTCCCCAACCATTTTCAAAAACAAATTCTTCTAATGGACGCGGTAACGCCCAGTTTTCAAGTGCTAACATCGGTTCTTTATAAAATTCTTCAACATGACCTAAACAGATAATCGCAATCGCTCGACTCCCTTCAGGCATTTGTAATAATTGCGCCAATGCCTGAGGATCAAATAAAGAAACCCAGCCTAATCCCAAACCTTCGGCACGCGCTGCCAACCATAAATTTTGAATTGCACAAGCACAGGAAGCGACATCCATTTCAGGTAAGGTTCTACGACCAAAAATATGGGCTTCACGCTTATCAGGCAACGCGACCACCAATAACTCGCCACAGTCTAAAATGCCTTCAACTTTTAACGCCATAAACTCATCTTCTCGCTCGCCTAAAGCTTTTGCGGTTTGTACCCGTTCTTGTTCTACTATTTGATGAATTTGTTGTCTTAAATTCGTTGATGTAATTCTAATAAATCGCCACGGCTGCATTAAGCCCACACTGCCTGCTTGATGTGCCGCTTTTAGTAATCGTGTTAAAACCACCTCATCAACAGCGTCGGGTAGAAAGTGGCGCATATCCCGACGTTCAGCAATCGCACGGTAAACGCCAAGACGCTCTTTCTCATCAAAACAATGTTTGTTCATTTAATTACCATGCTTGGGTGTCATCGTCATTATTACGTTTACGCAGTTTATACTGATATTCAAACTTACGCCGCAATAAGCCTGAAGGATCATCAGGAATCCTATTTAACCATTGGGCATCTGCTTGCTTCGTTTCATCTATCGGCATAGGTTGTGTGGATGCGGGCTTGGGTTGTTTATTTTCTGGTTCTTTTTTAAATGGTTTTTCTTCTTTA
>CAYROI010000046.1:0-12496 GCA_964425835.1 uncultured Methylococcaceae bacterium | reverse complement strand
TGCGGGCTTGGGTTGTTTATTTTCTGGTTCTTTTTTAAATGGTTTTTCTTCTTTAGCTTGTTGTCCTTCTTTATCTACGGGTTTTTTTTCAGCTGTTTTCTGCGATTTATTTTCAGATTCAGACGATGGTGATTTTTCATTCTTAGATTGGTTAGATTCAGCTTCTTTTGTTTTATCTTTTTTATTATCTTTTGCGTCTTTTGTTTCTTCATTTTTCTTTTTTTTATCGCCCTCCTTTGAATGATCTTTATCTGATTTTTTTTGTTTCTGTTCTTGTTTTTTATTTTGTTCTTGTTTTTTTAAAGCCTCTTCAACTAATTTTTTATTAAACTGCGCATCTTCATCCTTTGGATTTAATTTAAGTGCTTGTTCATAAGCTTTAATTGCTTTTGCTAATTGACCACTTTTTGCTAACGCATTACCTTGATTATAAAAACTATCGGCGGTTTTTTTATCTTTTAAAGTTTCAATGACCTTATCATATTGTCCTGCTTTATACTGAGCGGCGGCTCTCCACGCAGGATCATCAAAGGTTTCAGCCGCGCCTTTAAAGTCTTGTTGCTGATATAGTTTTTGTGCTTGTTGATTTTTAGTTTCCCATAAATCTTGCCACTCCAAGGCGTAACTATTTTTAGGGAATGGAATAATTAGAAGAAATGCCAGCGTTAATAATCCACGTCTAAAGTTTATTGCAACCAACGGTAAAACCAATAAAAGCAACCACGCGCCTTTATCATCCCATTGTTCGAATAATAAATCTTTTTGCGATTCATTTTTGGTTGTATTTTTAATATCGTTATCAACAAAGCGGAGTAATGCTTTAATATCCCGATCATCATCACTAATTCTTTCTAAAATACCTTTGCCTGCGGTTGCTAACTGTTGTAACGCATTGAGTGATAATTTAGGAACAACAATATTACCCTGTTTATCTTTTAAAAAATCACCTCGAGGTAACTTAATCGGCGCGCCATTTTCTGTACCAACGGCTAACACAGAGACTTGATAATTCGGTGTTTGTTTAATAAATGAAATGCTTTTAGCTAAATTAATTTCATCGGTAATTAATAAAATATGACCTCTTTGCAAACCTGCTTGTTTAAATAAGCTAATGGCTTGCTCTAACGCTAACACGGTATTTGAGCCTGAACGCGGTATGATCTCAGGCGTAAGTGCATTTAATTGTCCTGTAATAGTTGCATTATCCGTCGTTAAAGGGGTGACCGTAAATGCATCGCCTGCATAAACAATTAAAGCCGTTTGACCGTCTTTACGTTGTTTTAAAATATCGGCTATTTTATATCTTGCCCGAATTAAGCGGCTGGGTTTAATATCCCCTGCTAACATCGAACGCGATAAATCCAACGCAATCACAAGCCCTGAATCATTTCTAAAAACGGGCATCGGTAAGCGTTCCCACGTAGGACCTGCCAATGCAATAATAGTTAATATCGCAGCAATCGAGGTACAAATTACCCCCCCTTTTTTTTGTGTCGTCGGTTTTTGTTGCAACAGATAAGGTAATAAAGCCTCATCACACACATGAGTCCAATTTCCTCGTTGTAGTTTATGTTTTAATATTAGATATATAAAAATAAAACAAGGAATAAGGGCAATTAACCAATAAGGTCTAATAAAATGAAACGCTGTATTCATATGCTTTGATGACAAAAATTTCCAGAAAAACTATTCTAATCCTACTTGAACCCTTGTTTAAAACATAAGTCAAACCCCCTTTTAATAACATTAATCTTAGGAAAACCAATATGAATAAATTTAGTTCAATACTTGCGCTAACGCTATTAACCTCATCTTACGCCTTCGCAGATTGGTCGCTGGTTAATAATGAATCAACCATTAGCTTTACTTCAACTAAAAAATCAACAATCGCTGAAGTTCATTACTTTAAAAATCTAAGTGGGACGATTGATGAAAAAGGCAACTTAAATCTGACTGTTGATTTAAGCAGTGTGGAAACCAATATCCCTATTCGTAATGAGCGGATGACAAAAATGCTGTTTGAAATTAGTCAATTTGCGAATGCAACACTGGCAACGACAATTGATATGCAAAAAATAATCCCCCTAAAAGAAGGAGAGACTTATCTTGAAACCCTAACTTTTGAAACATCATTACATGGACTCTCACAAAAAATTACCACCCCTGTTAAATTCATTCGGCTGGCAAATAATAAATTAATGTTCATGTTAGAAAAACCTGTTGTTATTAATGCCAGTCAATTTAGGTTAGCAAAAGGCGTTGAAAAATTAAAGGAAATTGCTAAATTACCCTCTATTAGTACGGCAGCACCTGTGATGATCAGCTTAACGTTTTCACAAAAAAAATAGCTTCTTTTCGATCATACCTAAGCTAAATAATTTTTATACCAATCAATTAAGCGATATTTTTTAATGAGAAAAATGTCGCTTATCAACACAAAAAGCAGATTAATTTCTTAATTGATTACTAAGTTCAAGCGCGAACTTTTGTAGTTTAAGATACATTTTGTTTACGATAATGTCTCTGATGACACGTTCATCCAAATTTAAATAATCATGCACAATTGCATTTCTCATCCCGATAATTTTTTGCCAATTTTGCATGTCATCTGCTGTAATTAATTGCAAATCCATTAATTTTTCAAATACCGCATAAGCTTCAATAGGAAGCACTTTATTTTGCTGCTTTAACCAATGTTTAGCAACACCAATACAAGCTTCAACCAGTGTTTGTAATAGCCTTTCTGCCCCTTTTCTTTCAATTCTTGTCCATGGTCTTTGTTGTAAAATGTGATAAATCGTCTCTAAATCTTCTACCGTCTCATTGACATGTTGCTGAATTGCATCGGTATAAGGATTAAGCATAATATTTTGTATGATAATGGTAATCTAATTCCCACTTAGACATAAGGGTTTGTTCTTCTGTCATTTTGCGATAATTGTTTTCATTATAAAGTACAACATTATCTTGCAACACAGTATAAGCTAGGGGCAAAGCCGCTTGATTAAAATCAACAATAGATAAAGTAATTTTAAGTTGATAATGCCAGTCTAAAGCTAATAATTCAGGTCTAAGTCGACGTTCAACAGGGTCTTGAAGATAAGATTTAAAAGCAATGGCTAAATCATAATCACTCTTTTTATCTGCGCAATCTCGTGCGCGCGAACCATAAAGCCAGAGTATTTCAACATCAGGATTATTTTTTGCGAGCGTAATTATTTTTTTTATCGTTGCCGAAGCAAGTAGTTGCTGATTCATTAGGAAGAACTGCTTGTTTTACGCGCCCAATAAAATAAACCCGCGCCAACGATAATCATTGGGGTTGATAATATTTGTCCCATTGTAACCCAGTCTAATGCCAAATAACCTAGTTGGGCATCGGGTAAGCGGAAAAATTCGACGAAAAACCGAAAAAACCCGTAGAGCAATAAAACCAAGCCTGTTGCAGCCATGGTTGGGCGTTGTTTATTGGTGTAAATCCAAAGAATTACAAATAACACCAAGCCTTCTAAAAAAGCTTCGTACAATTGCGAAGGATGTCGGGGTAAATGACCGCCATTTGGAAAAACCATCCCCCATGGTACATCCGTTACCCGCCCCCATAATTCCCCATTAATAAAATTACCAATTCGCCCTAGCCCAAGACCTATTGGAGCTAAAGGAGCAAGCAAATCCGTTAATTGCAACATCGTACAATGCTGTTTTTTAGCAAAAAACCACATTGCGACAAAAACGCCTAACATGCCACCATGAAAAGACATCCCGCCTTGCCAAATTTTGAATAATACCAAGGGATCGTCTAAAAATAACCCGAAATTATAAAATAATATATAGCCAACACGCCCGCCAATAATCACCCCTAACGCCCCAAAATAAACGAGGTCTTCAATAGCTTCGGGTTTTATAGCAGAATAAGGGCGTTTAGCGCGATATTGCCCTAAAAAATAAACGCCAGCAAACCCCAATAAATACATTAGTCCATACCAATGAACTTTAATCACACCTAAATCTAGGGCAACGGGGTCAATATTAGGATAAGTCAACATAATTATACGTCCAAATTACTCACATCTAAGGCGTTTTTGACAATAAAATCACGACGCGGTTCGACTTCATCGCCCATTAAAGTTGTAAAAATTTCATCTGCCGCAATCCCATCTTCAATCGTCACTTGCAATAAACGCCGACTATTTGCATCTAAGGTCGTTTCCCATAACTGATCGGGGTTCATTTCGCCTAAGCCTTTGTAGCGTTGAATATGTTGCCCCTTCTTAACTTCTTTCATCATCCATTCATAAGCTTGCTTAAAGTTATTAACGGGTTGTTCACGTTCCCCCATTCGCATTAATGAGTTTTCAGTAAATAATCCCGTGGTATCACGCGCATACTGTGCAATTTTTTTATAATCGTTGCTATTAAAAAAGTTAGGCTTAATAACCAACGTTTTATCAATGCCATGTAAACGTTTATTAATGGTTAAGTCATAATCATCTGCCGCCTGATACGTGAGTTGAATCTTAAAAACAGCAGGCGCATCGCCATCATTATTTAATTTTTCTTCTAATGTTTTACACCATGTTGAAAACGTAGCTTGATTATTTAATAAAGCGTCATTAACCACAGGCATATAGGTTAAATAATCTAAAAATAAGCCATCATAGCGCGGCGTTAACTGTTTAATAATTGTATTCACACTAGCAAACTCTTGGGCTAATTTTTCTAAGCCCGTTCCTTGAATAACAGGAATATCAACATCGGTTTGTAGTTGCGCTTTATCTAATGCCATTTGCAATAAATATTGATTTAACGCATTATCATCTTTGACATAATGCTCTTGCTTGCCTTTTTTGACTTTGTATAATGGTGGTTGAGCAATATAAATATAACCGCGTTCAATGAGTTCACGCATTTGCCGATAAAAAAAAGTTAATAATAAGGTGCGAATATGTGAGCCATCGACATCGGCATCGGTCATAATAATGATACGATGATAACGTAATTTATCGGGATCGTATTCGTCTTTACCAATGCCACAACCCAAGGCGGTAATTAATGTACCCACTTCTTCGGAGGAAATCATCCGATCAAAACGCGCCCGTTCTACATTTAAAATTTTTCCTTTTAATGGCAAAATAGCTTGTGTGCGTCTATCACGCCCTTGTTTTGCTGAACCACCCGCTGAATCCCCTTCTACAATAAATATTTCAGATAATGCAGGGTCTTTTTCTTGGCAATCGGCTAATTTTCCAGGTAAGCCTGCAATATCTAGCGTCGTTTTACGGCGAGTCATTTCCCGTGCTTTTCGGGCAGCATCTCGCGCACGAGCGGCATCAATAATTTTATTAACAATCGTTTTTGCAATTTGTGGCTGCTCAAGCAAAAATTCTTGTAGCTTCTCGTTCATAGTCGATTCAACGAGAGGTCTAATTTCCGATGACACCAATTTATCTTTGGTTTGTGAGGAAAACTTAGGATCAGGAATTTTAACCGATAAAACAGCAGTCAGTCCTTCACGGGAATCATCACCTGTTGTAGAGACTTTTTCTTTTTTAGCTAAACCACTACTTTCAATATATTGGTTAATGGTTCGTGTCAACGCGCTACGAAAACCTGCTAAATGTGAACCACCATCACGTTGAGGAATATTATTGGTATAGCAAAAAATATTTTCTTGATAAGAATCATTCCATTGCATTGCCACTTCAACCGTAACCTCGTCCTTCATAGCTGTAAAATGAAATACGTCGGGAAATAAGGGGGTTTTATTTTTATTTAAATGACTCACAAAGGCACTAATGCCACCTTCAAATTCAAAGACATCTTCTTTTTCAGACCGTTCATCTTTTAAGGTAATTTTAACCCCTGAATTTAAAAATGATAACTCGCGTAATCGCTTGGCTAAAATATCATAATGAAACTCCACATCTGAAAAGGTTTCTGTGCTGGGTTTGAAATTAATTTTTGTTCCTGAACCGATGGCATCACCCATCATCTTTAAAGGGGCTTGGGGTTCACCCATTTTATAAAGCTGGTAATGTAGTTGACCGTTTTTACGAATTTCCAAGGTCATGGTTTCTGATAACGCATTCACCACTGAAACGCCAACCCCATGAAGCCCTCCTGAAATCTTATAGGAATTATCGTCAAATTTCCCTCCCGCATGAAGAATAGTCATAATGACTTCAGCAGCAGAACGACCTTCCTCGGGATGAATGTCAACAGGGATTCCACGACCATCATCAGCGACACTCACTGAACCATCACTATGAATAATGACATCAACGCCTTTACAGAACCCTGCTAAAGCTTCATCAATAGAGTTATCAACCACTTCAAAGACCATGTGATGCAAACCTGAGCCATCATCAGTATCGCCAATATACATCCCTGGGCGTTTTCTTACCGCATCCAAGCCTTTGAGAACGGTGATATTAGAGCTATCGTATTCGTTATTGTTTTCTACCATGCTGTTTCCAGTTATTCCGTTATGAATGTTTCACGTGAAACATTGGGTTGAAGTTTTTTTAAATGTTTCACGTGAAACATTGGCGTTTACATTATCTAAATCAGGGATATTTTACCATAATAAAGTAACTAAAAAATGATTCATAAAATAGCGTGTTTTGGTATTGAGTCGTTTTAAAGCCGCTGTAATATTTTGAAAATTTATGGGTAGTAGGTAAGTTATAAAAATTTTGTTAAAATGGTTCTCGAATTCAAGACCAAGCTTACCACCCAACTTATTTTACAAAGTTGGCTTTCAGATAATTGAGATAGAAAATGACACAAGAAACACCTGCGGCTTATTTTGCTTCTTTAACAATTGAAAATGTTAAATGTTTTAAAGAAAAGAAGACGATTAATTTATCAAATGGCAATGATGAGCCTGCTATGTGGACGGTTATTTTAGGAAATAATAATACGGGGAAAACAACGCTTTTAAGATGTTTAGCTGATTTAGAAGCTATCAAAGATACGTATATTTTCAACGTAGATGATTCTGATAAATGTGACATGACCTTTAAAGGAAATCTTAAGCAAATGAATAGAGATAAATATTTTTTCTCCTCTCTATTTTATAAAATAGATGATGAAAAAAAACAATATATAAAATCTAGTGATTGGGGCTGGACACGTAAAGGAAGTACTGTTGCTATGTCTTCTAAGGTAAGTAATTTTATTATTTATGGTTATGGAACAAATAGACGAACAGGAGAAACGTCTCTATCTGAAGCTAAAAATCAGGATAATTCAGCAAGTTTATTTAGCAATAAAGTAGCTTTACTTAACGCAGAAGAATGGCTATTACAAGTAGATTATGCAAGTAAAAATGGTATTAAATCAGCTAAATTTAGGTTAGATAAGATTAAAGCTGTTTTTACTAGCGGAATCTTACCTGATGTAAAAAATTTCAAATGCGTTTCAACAGAAATAAATAATCAAATAAGTAACTTTGTTGAGTGTAAAACAGATTATGGGTGGATACGTTTACATGATTTAGGCTATGGATACCAATCTATGACTGCGTGGATTGTTGATTTAGCTCAAAAAATGTTCGAGCGTTATCCTGAAAGTGATAACCCGCTCCATGAACCTGCCATTGTTTTAATTGATGAAATAGATTTACATTTACACCCTGAATGGCAACGAACGATTATTAAATATTTGAGCGATCTATTTCCTAAAACACAATTTATTGTGACCGCTCACAGCCCTTTAATTGTGCAGTCGGCTGAAAATATCAATTTAGTCATTTTAGAAAAACAAGATGACCATGTTGTTATTAATCAACCTGATTTAACAACCTATGAAGGCTGGACAGTCGAAGAGATATTAAAGAATTTAATGGGGCTAAATGGTAAAACAAAATCAAAAAAATATTCATCTTTAATCAAGGAATTTAATAAAGCAATAGCAAAAGACAATTACCTTATCGCAAAAGAAACTTATGACAAATTAGATAAGCTTTTACATCATAATAATATACAGAGGGAATTATTAGAGCTTCAGTTAAGCTCACTTTCTCAAGAAACAGCATGATTAAGTTAACTGCCGAACCTCAGCCTTCTGAGTTAACAGAAGATTTGATTACGAAACTAACCAAAAAATATAAACAAAATACTAATATTTCCGTTTGGCGGGATGATTTAATTAAAGAAAGTATTAGGAATGCTTTATCAAAAATGTCCCATAATAAATGTTGCTTTTGTGAGTCTAGCTTCGATGAACGAGGTCGAGATTTACAAGTAGAACATTTTTTTCCTAATTTTCATTCTAAAGGCGATGATGTTTTAACATGGCATAACTTATTACCTGCATGTATTGACTGTAATAGAAAAAAAGGTAAATTAGACACCCAAAAATTCCCACTCATTCACCCAGTTGATGATACCCCTAAAAATCATATAGGACTAAATAAGTCGTTTGGTTTTTTTGATAAGGATAAGTTGGGAGAATTTACCATTGAAAAACTAGAATTGAATGATGAAACGTTGTCAGTAGATAGGTTTATTCTGGGTAAAGCAATTCTTTCTCAATTAAATGACTTAGCAAAAGAATTTATTAAAGAATTGAATCAAAACCTTACTTTAGATTATAAAGAAGAAGCTAAATTTGCACGAAAATTAAGAAATATAATGCAATTTGGTACACCAAGTAAAAAATACAGTGCTGTTATGAGTACCTTAATTTTAAGCGATGAAAATTATAAAATGATGAAAGCTGAATTTATTAAGCGTCAATTATGGACACCTGAATTTATCGAACTTAAAAAACAAATAGAATATTCCGCCTTACTCCCTGAGAAAAATTAATTTATGAATGATGAAAACCTAGATATTCCCCTGCTACTCGACAAATTAGAATTAAAACTTAAATTATTAGTTGCTCAAAGACAATTAAAAAATCCTGTGATGATTGGCATTCACAGTGGTGGCGTTTGGATAGCAGAAAAATTACATCAACGTCTGAATATTCAAGAACCCCTCGCTTTACTCGATATTTCTTTTTACCGTGATGATTTTTCACAAATTGGAATGCACCCACAAACAAAACCTAGCAAAATTCCCTTAAGCATTGAAGGGCGTGATATTATTTTAGTAGATGATGTTTTTTATACAGGGAGAACTATCCGTGCGGCATTAAATGAAATTTTCGATTTTGGTCGCCCAAATCAAGTATTATTAGCGGTTTTAATCGAACGTGATGGACAACAAATCCCTCTAAAACCTGATTGCACAGGGATTGGATTAATTTTACCTAAAGGGATGTGCATCAAATTAACAGGTCCTGACCCTCTAGGGATACATCTACAATCGCTTGATAATCAATAATTAAATGACACATCAAAATTTACAATTAAATAATGAGGGCCGCTTAAAACACTTTTTAACCATTGAAGGCTTGAGTGCAAAAATTCTTAACGAAATTTTAGACACCGCTGAATCATTTGTCAGCATGTCACAAAAGCAAGTGCAAAAATTTCCGCTGCTTCGCGGTAAAACGATTGTTAATTTGTTTTTTGAAAATAGCACCCGTACTCGTAGCACCTTTGAGTTAGCGGCAACAAGGCTTTCTGCTGATGTCCTTAATATAGATATTGCAACCTCTGCAACCTCAAAAGGTGAGAGTCTTTTAGACACCATTAACACTTTAGAAGCTATGCACGTTGATATGTTTATCGTCCGTCATCCGCTCAGTGGTGCCGCCCATTTTATAGCCCAACAGACTTCCCCTCATATTAGTGTTATTAATGCAGGCGATGGTCAACATGCTCACCCGACTCAAGCGATGCTAGATGTTTTTACCATTCGTCAACATCATCAAGATTTTAGTCAATTAAAAGTGGCCATTGTGGGGGATATTTTACATTCACGTGTTGCACGTTCTCAAATCCAAGCATTAAATACTTTAGGCGCGAAAGAAGTTCGTTTAATCGCCCCTAAAACATTATTACCCGCACATGTTGAATCGTTAGGGGTTCGTGCTTATCACGACATGAAACAAGGATTAGACGATATTGATGTCATTATTATGTTACGTTTGCAAAAAGAACGCATGAATTCTGCTTTTTTAGCCTCTGAAAGTGAATATTTTAAATGTTTTGGTTTAACTGAGGAAAAATTAAAACTCGCTAAAAAGGAGGTGTTAGTGATGCATCCAGGCCCTATTAACCGTGGTGTAGAAATTGCCTCATCCGTTGCAGATGGACATAGATCGCTTATTTTAAAACAGGTGAGTAATGGGATTGCTGTTCGTATGGCAATTATGTCAATGGCAATGCAAGTTGAGGTAGGAAAATGAGTCAAATAGAAATTAAATACGGACGCATTATTGATCCTCGCAATCATATTGACCAAATAGGTTCGCTCTACCTTGCTAAGGGAAAAATTTTAGCTTTATTTGAACAACCCGATGATTTTAATGCCGATAAAACTATTGATGCAACAAATTGCATTGTTTGTCCTGGATTTATTGATTTGAGCGCGCGCCTTCGAGAACCAGGACAATCACAAAAAGCCACGATTGCCTCTGAAACACAAGCTGCAGCAAGTGCAGGAATTACTTCATTGTGTCTACCGCCTGATACGCATCCTGTTATTGACACCCCTGCTGTTGCCGAGCTTATTAAAGATAAAGCTGAAAAAGTTGACTATCTCAATATTTACCCCTTAGGAGCTTTAACACAGGGGCTGGAAGGTAAAAAGTTAAGTTCAATGTTTGCTTTAAAATCTGCAGGATGTATTGCAGTGAGTAATGCCAATCAGCCTTTAGATAGTTTAGTTATTTTAAGACGCGCAATGGAATATGCCGCAGGACACGGCTTAACTATTTTTTATCGTCCAGATGAAGCTTCTTTAAGTCATAATGGCTGTGCGCATGAAGGCATTATGGCAACCCATTATGGTTTACCCAGTATTCCAGAAGCGGCTGAATCTATTGCCGTTGCCCAATGTTTAGAACTTGCAGAGTTGACGGGCTGTAAAATACATTTTAGTCAATTGAGCTGTAAACGTTCGATTATTAAAATTCAGCAAGCCAAAAAATATGGGCTGAATGTTACCGCTGATGTCGCTATTCATCAGCTGCATTTATCTGAAAATGATATAGAACCCTTTAACAGTGTTTATCATGTGTTACCACCATTACGTAGTGAAGCCGATAAAAAATATTTACAAGAAGGGCTTGCTAATGGAACAATCAACGCAATTTGTTCGGATCACCAACCCCATAATTTAGACGTAAAATTAGGGGCCTTTTCAGAAACAGAACCTGGCATATCGGCACTAGAAACATTATTACCGCTTACTTTAAAATTAGTTGAAAATCATGTTATTACCTTACCTCATGCGTTAGCAAGTTTAAGCCTTGCGCCTGCAACTATTTTAGGCTTAAACAAAAAAGGGGCTTTTACGCTAGGTTATGATGCAGATATTTGTATTTTTAATCCAGAAAAAACCTGGAAAGTAAACAATAAAAACTGGTTAAGTGCAGGTAAAAACACGCCTTTTTGGAAACAAACCTTAAAGGGTCGTGTCATACATACATTGCAAAAAGGCAATCTTATTTATTCATTGGAAAAAAACAAATGAAAATACAACAATTATTGATTATTATCGGTACGTTATTTATTCTGAACGGTTGTTCAAAAGATTATAGCCCTAGTGAAAAATCGACAGGTGAATCCATGTATCAAACTGCCTGCGCGCAGTGTCATAAAAAAGATGAAAAGGGAAAAATATTTACCTTTGATAGTGAAAAAGCAAATATAACGCATATTACCGAGCGTATTAAAAGTGGTAGTCTCATGATGCCAAAATTTCCCAATATTAAGGGTGAGCAATTAACGCAATTAAGTGACTATATTCTTAAAAATAGTGCAGTAAAAGAATAGTTAAATAAATTTTTTCGTAACTACTCAGGTAGTTGTTTCCTCATTCCCGCCGTCCTCGGTGGGAGTGCATATAAGCATTTATTTTATATTGATCTGCATTCCCACGAAGGAGCGTGGAGTAAAAGGGGACAGTGTTGAATGGCACTTACTTAAGCTTTAACCAATTGAAAATAATAGGATAAGGAAAATCAAGCTGGCTGACCCCTTGATTCAAAAATAAGCTGTAATAAAATGAGTTTTAATGTTAAGTAAGTGCCATTCCTGGCTGACCCCTTGATTCCTTAAATTATTATCAGAAGCTGAAACAATACAAACAGGCAAAATAGGTTGAGTCTTTAAAAAATAACCTAAACTTTTTTCCCATGAAGATTCGGTCGGCATAAAAATATCAAGTAAAGCGAGATCAAATGAATTTTGTTTTAGTGATTGACAGGATTCTGTCCAATTACTTACTTGATAAATATGACTTTGTGGAAAAATAGTCATAATCATCATTGCTAAACCTTCTCTAAATAAAACATGATCATCTGCTAGTAAAATTTTCATTATCCTTCCTTTTTTTATTATATATATAATTACTCTAGCCTAAACAGTTGCGCTAAT
>CAYROI010000045.1:0-16070 GCA_964425835.1 uncultured Methylococcaceae bacterium | reverse complement strand
TGCCACTGATTGTTAAGCAGTTGATAAGCGTGATATTTATCAATTAAAGCGATAGGTTGCAAGCGTTTAAACAATTCACGGCTTAAAATTTCTTGTTGCTGTTTAAGGTTGACGCTTTGCCAGTGGGTAATCAGTATTTTTATAAGCCATTGATCGAAACCATTGAAGGCATCGCTAAACGCCTGTACAAAGGCTTGTACTTGTGGGTGTTGGCTAATCTGTTGCTTGATTTGGTTTTTATCAAGGCAAAGCTCGAAATATTGGGCGTTTTTAGGCTTAAACAAACTTTGTTGTAATTCAGGCAACGCTTGCCAGTAGTTGCTTAAGACATTGATTTCATCCTGTGGAATACCGCCGAGCATCGTCGCGTATAAGTTCCAGTCTTCACTGGGTTTAGATGAATCGACATACCGCGGAATATTCAAATTGTAATCGTTATCACGAATGCGTTGCAGACTGACCACTTGTGAATAATTCGGGCGATTTTCACGCGCAATTACCGTATCGCTAATGCGTTTGATGTCAGCGGCTTGCAGTTTATTGTTTTTGCCGACCTTGCTGAAGTGTTTGCTGGCATCAATAATCAGCACATCATTGCTTTCCCGTTGTTGGCGTAACACCATAATCACGGTAGGAATGCCCGTACCAAAAAAGATATTGGCAGGCAAGCCGATAATGGCATCAATGTGCTTATTTTCAATTAGGTTTTTGCGAATTTGCCCCTCTTCACCACCACGGAATAAAACCCCATGCGGCAAAACAATGGTCATAATGCCTGCGGGTTTGAGGTGGTAAAGATCGTGCAACAAAAAGGCATAATCCGCTTTAGTTTTGGGGGCAAGCCCAAATCCCGCGTAGCGGGGGTCACTCTCTTTATGGTCGGGATTCCATTGTTGCGAATACGGCGGATTGGAGACCACTGCATCGACATATAAAGGGTCATAAGACTCGATGGGGTCATTTTCATCAAAAAATGGCCAGTCATCTTCCAGCGTATCACCATTACGGGTGACAATGTTATCAGGAATAATACCGCGCATCACCAGATTCATACGGGTAAGATTGTAGGTATTGGCTTTTAGTTCTTGCGCATAGTATCTGATGTTATTTTCATTATTAATATGTTTGGCAAGACTGTTGCCGATATTAATCAATAAAGAACCCGAGCCAGAAGTGGGATCATAAATGCAAATTTCTTTGCGGTCTTTTAAATGGTGGGCGACGATTTCAGACATCAATAACGAGACTTCATGCGGGGTGTAAAATTCGCCTGCTTTTTTACCTGCATTGGCGGCAAACTTCTCGATTAAATATTCATAAATAAACCCCAGCACATCGTAATCTTGATTGCCATTCATGGGGATTTCTTTAATCAATTGTAGCAAGTTGCTAATCGCTTTAGTTTGTTTGGCGGCACTTTCGCCGAGTTTACTCAAACCCGTTTGCAGGGTGTTAAAAATGCCATCAAACAGTTTTTTGTGGTTGTTATGAATTAAGCGTTCAAAGGCTGACAAGGCATCACGCACATCAGCGACATCGAAATCACTGCCTTGATCCAACCAAGTACTAAATAGATGTTCATAGCTAATAAAATAGCCGATATTTTTTTGAATGTAGTCACAGGTCTCATGATCGTCTTCATGCAATTGGGTGATGTCGGCATCGCTCATTTCCTCTTTTTTTACAAAAGCGATTTGTTGCTCAGATAGGTATTTGTAAAAAATAAACCCTAAAATATAGTCTTTATATTCGTTGGCTTCAATTTTTGAGCGCATCTGATTGGCAGATGCCCAAATTTTGGCAGCCAGTTGTTGTTTATTCAATGGGTTATCCTAGTGAACTTTATGTGTTATCTTTATTTTCAAGTGATACACGGACTAATGACTAATTATATTGCCTTGATCTGTCAGGGAGACAAGCGATATTTTTTTTGCTACCTGCAAATATATCTCGTACTCTTCGCCTCTTCCATTCGGGTTGGCGATTAAATTTACCGTTAATATTTGATAGCCAGGATAATTTTTTTGCAAAGTCTTAACCACGGGAGGAGGAAGCAAATTAACGGCATTTGTTATTTGCGGTACATTAACAAAAAAATGACCGTTTTCTTTAAAAAGTTCTGTAATATTGTCTATATAAGATTGGCTATTTCTATCGAGCTTTTCTTCTTTGAAACTTAATTCATACAAAGAGATTCCAAAATGCGTGGTTGTCTTTGCACTAATTTCTTTTGCTTTAGGATGTTTTTTATGGATATAGTCCATAACTTTTGCAGGTAAATCTTGTAAATTTAGCGGTGCTGCCGTGACTGAAAAAGAAGCAATAGCTAGTGCAATGAAGTAAATAAGAGATTTATTATACATAAAGATTTTTATTAAAATTTAAAACGATGGGTTCAATTATGATAACTTGAAGACTAAGGGAGTTGCACAGGTTGGGTAAACACATAATCATTTGCCTTAACTGCACCATGACAAGCAAAACATTCTTGGGCAAAGTTGGCATCCTTTCCATAAGGGACGGCGTTCATTCCTATCCAACGCGCATATCCCCACCCGCCTGTTGTTTTATATTTCGTTGAATTTTTAATCATAAATTCAATATGTGATAATTTCCCTGGAACGGTGGCTTTTGACCAATCAGGATGCTGTTTATCCTTCCATACGAGTTTACCTAAAATACTACCCTTAGGCCAAGGCTGGGTCTGTCCTGATCTCGCTGCCTTAATTGCAATGGTATTGCCAATGATAACACGTAAGGTATTATTATCTGTTCGATGAGATGTGCCAATGACGCGCCAATTTTTATAATCTGTCGGCAGCTGTATGCCATTGGCTGAGGGTTCAGTCTTGTCACGCGCAAAACTATTTTGTCCACTTAACAGTAGAATCATGGGAAGACCGACTAATAATATTTTTTTTATCATTTTTTCTTACCGTCTCTTTAGTAAATTTTTAAAATAACTAGACAAAATAGCCTCTAACTCGTTCAATTACTTTTTATTCTTTGCCTCTTTAAATTTAATCAAGTAACCGAACATTAAACCGATTACAATTTGGCTTGAGCAAAACTTAAAAAATGATCCTAGGTATAAATTAATGAGCTGGTTAATCAATGAATAATCTTTCTCTCACTATTGGGCAATTAGCAAAAAAAGCACAGATCAGTGTCGAAACCATTCGTTTTTATCAACAACGAGGATTGATTCCAACGCCTGAAAAGCCTAGCAAGGGTTATCGTCGTTACGCTAATGAAATATTAGCAAAATTATTATTTATCAAGCGAGCTAAATGTTTAGGTTTTACGCTGACAGAGATACAAGCCTTGTTAAAATTAGATGATGGCGCACATTGTTCAGAAGCAAAACAATTTGCAGAATATAAGTTAACCCTTGTTCAAGCTAAATTAGATGATTTACTTCAAATTAAAACAGCCCTTGAACACTTTATTGAGGCTTGTCCTGAAACCAATGAAATAAATAGTTGCCCCTTAATTCAAGCTTTAAAAAAACCTTGACTCCGTAGTATAGTACGGGGTTTAAACTTCAGTTGTGATTTAATTTAAATAGAGGTTTATTATGATTGACGAAGAGGAAAAAACAGATAAAACCCTACCTTGGCTTGGCATAGGGGCAGCATTAGCCGCTATTGGCGCATCTGCCTGTTGTGTTCTGCCTTTGTTGTTATTGTCTTTAGGTATTGGGGGCGCATGGATGAGTACCTTAACCAGCATGACAACAGCCAGACCCTTCTTATTTGCTCTCGCTTTATTATTTATTTGGATGGCATTTATGAAATTATACTTATCCAAAGCAGCTTGTGAAGACGAGGCACTTTGTGTAAATCCTCAGGTTTTAGCAAAGCAACGGTGCATTTTTTGGATAATTTCAGTCATGATTATGGGCTTGCTTAGCTTTCCTTGGTATGCCCCTTTATTAATGTGATAACAATAGGAGAATGATAATGATTAAAAAATTAAGCCTAGCCGTTAGTTTATTATTAATGCCTTTGATGGTACAAAATATTTATGCTGAAGCCCGTGAACCAGTGGCTGTAAAACAACGGATACAGACGGTTACCTTTGATGTACAAAATATGACTTGTGCAATGTGTCAATTCACCATTAAAAAAGCCTTAAAAAAAGTTGAAGGTGTTCAAAAAGTGAGTGTGGATACGACACAAAAAACCGCAACGGTTATTTTTGATTCCCAAAAAAATAATGTGGAAGCATTAATTAAAGCCACTACGGATGCAGGTTATCCTGCCACACTTCGTACAAAACACCCATAACATCATGATAAAAAAACTGCATATAGCAATTATTGGAACAGGATCGGGCGCGTTTGCCTGTGCGATTAAAGCGGCAGAAGAAGGGGCTAGAGTCACATTAATTGAACGTAATGCGATTATTGGTGGGACGTGTGTCAACATAGGCTGTGTTCCCTCAAAAATTATGATTCGTGCCGCGCATATTGTCCATTTACAGCAACAGCATCCGTTTGAGGGGATTAAAAAACAAAGTCCTGTGATTGATCGTCCGCAATTATTGGCGCAACAACAAGCGCGCGTTGATGAATTACGCGCTGCCAAGTATGAGACTATTTTAGAAAAAAATCCAAATATTAATTTAATCCAAGGACATGCTTGTTTTAAAAATCGTCATACACTGCTTATTAAGCAAAGTGATAACCAAACCATCGAACTTAATGCCGATCGTTTTTTAATTGCAACGGGGGCATCGGCAGCGATTCCCCCTATTTCTGGCTTAAGGGAGACACCTTACTGGACATCCACAGAAGCATTAGAGGCTAAAATTATTCCCGAGACACTTTGTGTGATCGGTTCATCGATTATTGCTTTGGAAATAGCCCAAGCTTTTTTAAGACTTGGTGCTAAAGTAACTTTATTAGCACGCCATTCAATTTTATATCAACAAGATTCTGCAATTGGTGAGCAATTACATAAAGTTTTAACTGCTGAAGGAATGAAAATTCTGACCAACACACAGGCAGAGAATGTATCTTATGAAGATGAGGGCGTTAAAAAATTTATTATTAAAACTAATCAAAGCCAAACCATTCAAGCGGAGAAATTACTCATCGCAACAGGACGTATGCACAATACAAAAAACTTAGCTTTACAACAAGCAGGGATTGATATTAATCAACACGGTGCAATTATAGTTGATGAGCGAATGAAAACGAATGTTGAAAATATTTATGCCGCAGGTGATTGTACTAATCAACCGCAATTTGTTTATGTTGCGGCAGCGGCGGGTACGCGTGCTGCGATTAATATGATGGGCGGTGATGAAGTGCTTGATTTATCTGCTATGCCAGCCGTTATGTTTACAGACCCTGCGATGGCAACGGTTGGTTTAACCGAATCGCAAGCACAACTAAAAAACATTGAAACTGAGAGTCGTGTATTGTCCTTAGAAAATATACCGCGTGCATTAGCGAATTTTGAAACCAAAGGCTTTGTTAAATTAGTGATTGAAAAGCACAGTAGATGTTTAATTGGCACTCAAATAGTTGCCCCAGAAGCTGGGGAGATGATTCAAACGGCTGTTTTAGCGATTCAAAATAAAATGACCATTGAGCAATTAGCAGGACAATTATTTCCTTATTTAACGATGGTTGAAGGAATTAAGCTTTGCGCACAAACGTTTAATAAAGATGTCAACGCGCTTTCTTGTTGTGCAGGTTGATGCATAATAATCCTATTAAAATCGTTTTTCAGCAGAGATTGAATGATTACGAAAATTTGTAATCCTCTAAAATAATGTTTAATTCCGATAAATTAATAGGCTTGGTTATATAATGGTCAAATAGACCTTTGCCCTTATCAATGTCTTCCTTCATTGCGGCAGCTGTAATTGCAATAACAGGGGTTTTAGAAAAGTTAGGTAATTCTTTTAAGTGTTTAGTTAACTCAATGCCATTCATTTTAGGTAAATTAATGTCCATTAGAATAAGGTCAAAAACTTGTTTTGATAGCATTTGTAGACCAATTTCCGCAGAATCGGCTAAATGTAAGGTTGATCCTTGATGTTCTTCAAAAAAGGCTGATATGAGTTGTTGGTTGATTGGGTTGTCCTCAACATAAAGGATGGAATGTTTAGTTTGTTTATTTACTTGCCTGCCGTTATGATTTGCGATTGTTGTCAGATTGATTGAATTGGGAATCGCTGGAGAAGATTCTGTGACAGGCAATTCAAACCAAAAGGTCGAGCCTTTGTTTTCAACGCTCTCAAAATCAATTTTTCCCTGCATGGATTCAATCAAATTTTTAGTGACCATTAAGCCAACGCCTGTCCCTTCAATTCCTGAATTTTCACGCCCTAGTCTATTAAAAGCATCAAATACTTTATCTTTGTTTTTTACGGGGATACCCATGCCTGTGTCGCTAATACTCATTCTAATCGTGTTGTTATGCGTTAAGAACCATCCAATATTAACCGTTCCTTCAGGTCGATTATATTTAATAGCATTTGATAATAAATTTAATAGAATCTGTTTTAAACGTACATAATCAGCGGAAACGCACAAGTTTGACTCTTTTGTTAATACGTTAATTTTAATTCTATTTTTCTTAGCAAGACTGTCTACTAGAATAATACTTTCATTGATAGCATCAGTTAAGTTAACGGTTTCAATAGAAAAATTAGCTTGATCTGCTTCAATGGCTGATAAGGATAGAACGTCGTTAATTAATGATAATAAATGATTTCCTGCGGTCATCACATAACCTATCTTTTCTTTTTGTTCTGAAGTTAAGGGGGTTTTTAGATCATTGTCTAATAGCTGTGAAAATCCTAAAATTGCATTAAGTGGGGTGCGTAATTCGTGACTCATAGAGGAAAGAAACTTAGATTTAGCTTGGTTTGCTTTTTTAGCCTCATCAGCCGTTAATAAAAGTTGTCGCTCAATATTTTTATCACGTGTTATTTCAAGATGACTCCCAATAATTCGTGTAGGACTTTGCGTTTTATCATGTTCAACAACTTTTGCAATCGAACGAAACCACAACCATTTTCCCGCTTTGGTTTGGATTCGGTAATCAACGGTACAAGGTCCGCCTGTTTCTAAGCAGGTTTGATAGTGAGATAAAACATTCTGCTCATCATCTTTATGGATACAAGAGAGCCATTCGTCTAAAATTGAGTAAAATTTTTCTGATTTATAGCCAAGTAATTGATAATAATCTTCACTTACAGAGAATTTACCTGTGATAATGTCATGATCAAACCAGTTGAGTCGAGAAATTCTTAACCCAAGTGATAAACGTTCTTCATTTTGGACTAATTGGTGCGTTATTTTTTTGATTTTATAAACAGAAATAAAAAAGGTAATACAGCTTACTAACAAAAAAAGTATCGTGCTAATAAGGGTTTTATAAAAAGCTTGATTTAATAAAGCCTCTTGATAATCTACGGACATTTCAGCAACTGAAAAATAAAACACCCCATCATTTGAATATAAAGGCACAAAGACCTGAAGAAAGTTTCCCTGTGAATTACGATAGTGATGAAAGACTTTTTGTTTCTGATTAAATAACTGATAGATGTCAAGCGTTGTATTTCTATAAGGTGCAAAGTAAGAATGGCTATTTTTTCCCAAAGCAAAATCTTCTTTGGTGGTACTCGATGAGGTATAAATAATACGATTATTTTTCATCATGAGTGTATATGCAAGGTGAATATTATTTTTTGCGGTATATTGCGATAATTTGAAAGCAACGTATTGGCTCTCTTTTTTGAACTGATCGCTGGCATTCATCGACTGATGATGATAATCATCAGGTAGTAAAAGAGGGATACTCCGAGCCGCATTTTCAAGTTGGTCATTTACAAATCGATAAATTCTATTTTTTTCGTCACTAAAACTAAAGTAAGCGTAAGTAATAACCGAAACAATATAGAGGATAGTGGCACAGAGAATATATAAATTTGATCGTGATTTTTGAAAGATCATAAGAACCTCACTTAATCAATTCATTAAATTGCAAAGTATAAACACACTTTATGACAAAATTATTAATTAGTGTTAGATCCAAGTAACTCCTTTATGAAATATAAAGATTTATGAGACTAAAACTCCCAAAGCTCCAAATATTTCTGTATTGGCTAATTTATTAGATTAAGCGGTTAATTTAAGATACTTTTGATATAAAGAATCTTTATCTTCAACATTTTCGCCATCTTTTTCAATACAATCAACAGGACAAACTTCAACACATTGAGGCTCATCATGATGACCGATACATTCAGTACATAAGGTGGGGTCAATAATATAAATTTCCTCACCTTGACTGATTGCCTCATTAGGACATTCAGGTTCACAGACATCACAATTAATACATTCTTCGTCAATAATAAGTGCCATTTTTTACGCCTTGTTAAATTTTTTAATTAAAGATTGTTCTACAACCGAGGGGACAAAACTTGAAATATCACCTTTAAGTTTGGCTATTTCTCGGGTTATGGTTGATGAAATAAACTCATCATGTTCGGCAGGCATTAAAAAAACCGTTTCTAATTTCGAGGATAAACGTCGGTTTACTCTTGCTAGTTGAAATTCATATTCAAAATCAGAAACGGTACGCAAACCTCTCAGAATCACTTTTGCCTGATGTTCTTTGGCAAACTCGACTAATAAGTTATTAAAACCAATGACTTTAGTGTTAGGGTAGTCAACAATAACCGCTTTAAGCAAAGTAATACGTTCTTGTAAAGTAAAGAGGGGGTTTTTATTAATATTGACTGCCACACCGATAATAAGGTGGTCATAAAGTTTAGAGGCTCTTGCAATTAAATCTAAATGCCCATTGGTAACAGGATCAAACGTTCCTGGGTAAATTGCGGTTATTTGCATTTTTTAATAAAAAAAGGAAAGGATTTTATACTAAAATGTACAATTGATGTTAAATATTCTTTTTTTTGACGTTGTAATCTTTTACCTGAAGAGGTTGGCGTTGTTGAAAAGGATTTAGCAGTAGTATGCCTTTAAATTATAATTATTTATGAAAAATAACAAAACACAGATTGTATTTTTTGCCGCAAATCCAAGCGACACCAGTAGATTAGCAATAGATAAGGAATTTAATGAAATAAAACAATTGCTTATGATGTCAAAGCACCGAGATGATTTTGTTTTAAATTATAGTCCTGCAACGGACGATAATGATTTACAACAACAATTATTGAGCTTTGCACCTGATATAGTTCATTTTAGTGGTCATGGTGAATTTGATGGTTTATATTTTCAAAACGATGAGAATCAAAAACTTTTTATTCATCAAGCGGCTTTAGCTGATTTTTTCAAGCTTTTTAAAGGTAGGATTCGTTGCTTATTACTTAATGCTTGTGATAGTGAGCTTCAAGCAAAAGCGATTGCCGTGCATATTGATTATGTGATTGGTATGAATGCACCGATTGGCGATCAGGCGGCAATTGCATTTGCAAAGGGTTTTTATCGGGCTTTGTTTAATGGTGAATCAATTGAAAGTGCTTATCAATTTGCTCGTAGTGCCATTGATTTGGCGGGGATTGATGAATATCAAACGCCCGTTTTAATTAAAAAATCAACGGCTTGTCTAGCGATTAATGCAGTAGATACAGAAGAACCTGAAGGACAAGTGCCTTTAAACTCAAATTTTTATATTGAACGCCCTCCTGTAGAAGAAGAGTGTTATGCTGCGATTGAAAACCCCTATGCGTTAATCAGAATTAAAGCCCCACGACAAATGGGGAAAACATCGCTATTATCGCGTGTGTTAGATCATGCTGAAACCGTTGGACAACGAACGGCTGTATTGTCTTTTCAGGAGGCGGATAGTGATATTTTTTCGAGCCTTGAGTCATTATTACAATGGTTTTGTGCAGCGACTGCAGATCAGCTAGGATTAGATGAAAACCTTGCGCTTTATTGGAAGGGGGTGTTGGGGGCAAAAAGTAAAGCGGGTAATTATTTTCAAAAACATCTGCTAAAATCGGGTTCGCTGACGCTAGGTTTAGATGAGGTTGATGAAGTTTTTAAACATTCAGCAATTGCGAGTGATTTTTTTGGTCTGTTGCGTGCTTGGCATGAAAAAAGTAAAAATAACCACATTTGGAAAAATTTGCGCTTAGTGATTACCCATTCTAAAGAAGTTTATATTCCACTACATCTTAACCAATCACCTTTTAATGTGGGTTTACCGATAGAGTTACCTGAATTTAATCGGGAACAAACGATACAATTAATGCAGCGTGAAGGTTTGGCGTTATCAGAGCAACAGTTAAATCAGTTTATTCAAATGGTTGATGGACACCCTTATCTTGTCCGTCTTGGTCTTTATCAAATTGCTAAAAAACGTTTAACTTTGGACGATTTTTTGGAATTAGCACCGACCGAAGAGGGTCTATATCACAATCATTTACGTCGACATTTATTAAATATCCAAGAAGCGGGTCTGGAAACAGTGACGGCAGAAGTAATGCAGGCTAAAGAACCCTTATTAATTGATAGTAACGCAGCATTTAAGCTAAAAAGCCTAGGAATTGTACGTCGTCGAGGCAATAAAGTGGAAGCATTGTGTGATTTGTATCGGTTTTATTTTCAAAATCGATTATAGCTAAAATTCAGGTAATTATTTTAGCTACAAAAAAACCGACATTATTTCTAATATCGGTTTACACACAATATAACGTTAGCTAAATTATTCAGCTGTTTCAGTTTCTTGTGAAGTTTCTTCAGTTGCTTCTTTTACAGCTTCTACTGCAGCATCTTTAGCTTCAGTTGCGGTTTCTGCTGTTTCGGTGACGGCAGTTGTTGCAGAATCAGCAGCGTCTGTTGCTGAATCAGATACATCTGATGCTGTTGTTGATGCAGAATCAACTGCTGCTGCGACAGCCGCTTCTGATGTTTTAACCGCATCGTTGACAGCTGCTGCCGCTGCATCAACTGCATTTGTAGTTTCAGTTGCAGCCTCAGGTGCTGCAGTAGCAGGTGCTGAAGATTCTGCGCTACTTGTTGTATCAGCAGGTTGGTTTGCATTGTCACAGCCTGATAATAAAGCTAAAGTCACGAAGCTTGTTGCAATAATTTTTCTTGTTGTCATGTAATTACCTTTGTTATTATAGATGTTAAATTTGGTATAAGGAATGAAGAAAGATTTTACGAAAATCTATGATCATTTAGTGAGAGTAAATGATCATAGATTTGAAACCTAGCCTCATGATTTATATCATAACTTATTTTTAATGATTAAGTAAGTTTAATCATCGCTTAATAAAATTACAACAACAGCAACAAGTTTTGTAAAGTCATAGCCTTAGCGGTTACTAGTACAAAAATACTAAGCATTCCTACCAACAAAAAATATAACGATTTAATTATATTTGAAGTCCTTTATCCAACGCATAATTCTTAATAACATTTTTTGAAATTCATCTGAATCAACAGGCTTAGTTAAATAAGTCGTACAGCCTGAAACAATCCCTTTAACCTCATCAAGCGGGGATGTTTTTGATGTCAACATAATAATGGGTAGTTTGGCCATTTTTTCTATTTTGCGAATTTTGTAGCAGGTTTCAAAACCGTCAATGCCTGGCATAATGACATCAAGAAAAATAAAATCATAATCCTTATCATTCAGTTTTTCTAACGCTTCTTCACCACTCAATACATAGTCAGTATGTAAAGAGATTCCTGATTTATCAAATTCAATTTTTAAGGCTTGGTGCATGAGTTCACTATCATCAACAACAAGAACATTGTAACTTGTCGCACCTTCTGTGTTATCACTATCAGGGATAATCATGTTATCAGCATCGGCAAAAGATTTTAGAATCCTAAGAACAACCTGTGCGTATTCAGCAGCTTCGGCCTTAGTCGTTGGCATGACCACCGAAGAGCGATCATTTGCTTTTAAACTTTTATCAATCGCCTCAAAATTGGCAGTCTCTGCATCTACAAACAAAAAATCATAATATTTATCATTAATTTTTTCAATGGCAAATTCGTCATTCAAGGCAAAATCAATATTGAGTGGAATATCCGATTTAAGTAGCTCATCACGTAATAATTGACGGTTTTCCTCATCACCATCGACCACTAAAATATCGTATTGCCCACCAACATTAACACTATCACCGTCAACAGATTCTTGTTTCTGCTTAGGTTCTGCATTATTTTTATCAGTTAGCACAACCAAATCTAAAACTTTTAAAACGCGGCTAAGTAATAAAACCCCTTGTATATGATATTCATAACCTTCAACAGATTCCCTTCCAGCTGTTACCACAGGTAAAGCTCCGTACTGTTGTTGATAACTTTCTAGTTTTTTTAAAGCAGATTCTGCGGCGGTTTTTACAATCAAAAGATCAATATTTTCATCTACCGTAAGGTCTTTTAAGTGATAAGAGCGATCGCGTTCTAATCCCGCGCCGAATATCCACTTAAATTTTTCTTGCTCATGGAGAGAAAATCCAATAATTCCAACATTAATATTTATAGACATAGGCTTCTGGTAGGTAACGGCTACTTATAATGGTGTTAATAATACCACAGCATAGGATGAAAATGGTGTCTGTAAACTGATAATTTTTTAGTATTATTTAGCTTAAGATTTGTTAGTATTTAAATCAAAAATAACTAAAGTATAAACTAAGTTGTTAAAGGCGTTAGAATTTTACCTCTCTTTACGTTTATTTAATAAAAAGTAACGCGCTTTTGTATCGTCTTAGGTTAGAATAAAGTGCTTGGTTTTAATTTTGCAACAACATGAAAATTGGTTCACATACACTTAAAAACAAATTAATTCTTGCGCCTATGGCAGGCATTACGGATCGCCCCTTTAGAAATTTATGCCGTAATTATGGGGCAGGACTTGCGGTATCAGAAATGGTCTCCTCTAATCCTGCATTACGCAAACATAAAAGGACACTTTTAAAAGCCAATCATCGGGGTGAAAATGGTTTACGTTCGGTACAAATATTAGGAACAGAGCCTTTGATAATGGCAGAATCCGCGCGTTTTAATCAGCAACGTGGTGCTGATATTATTGATATAAACATGGGTTGCCCTGCTAAAAAAGTTTGTGCAGTCGCTGCAGGCTCTGCCTTATTAAAAAATGAATCGTTAGTTGCATCTATATTAGAGTCGGTCGTGAAAGCTGTTGATATTCCTGTCACCCTTAAAATTCGGACGGGTTGGGATTTGGAAAATCGTAATGCCTTAAAAATTGCGCAATTAGCTGAAAATAGTGGCATTGCTGCACTAACAATTCATGGACGAACGCGTGCTTGTAAATTTAAAGGTGATGCGGAATATGAGACCATTAAAAAGGTAAAACAAGCGGTTAATATCCCCATTATTGCCAATGGTGATATTAACTGCCCAGAAAAAGCCGCTTTTGTTTTAAATTACACAGGAGCTGATGCCATTATGATCGGACGCAGCGCGCAAGGACAGCCGTGGATTTTTGAACAATTGCAACAAACTTTAGCGGGTAAAGATTATTTACCTTTAAGTTTTGCCCAAATGACACAGACAATATTGAATCACCTTGAGCAGTTGTATCATTTTTATGGCGAAACTGGAGGTGTTAGAATAGCGCGTAAACATATTGGCTGGTATTTTAAGTATCTAGGTATCGCGCATGAACAAACGCATAAATTGTACCAAGCAACTACGGTTAAACAGCAAACAGCCTTGCTTAAATTTTCATTTGATTCCTTTTTAAACGAGCCACTTAGATAATGAACCTTCATAATAACAATGCCCAACCGCCGCCTATTCCTTTATCCACCCTTGTAGAACAAGCGGTGGAAGATTATTTTACCCAGCTAAAAGGTCATGATACTGCAAACCTTTATCATTTAGTGATTAGTGAGGTTGAAAAACCCTTGTTAGCTACTGTACTTAAACACGCAGGTTACAATCAAACCAAGGCGGCTCAAGTTTTGGGACTAAGTCGCAGTACTTTACGTAAGAAAATAGCAAGCTACCAGCTTTCTTAAATTTAAGAGGTTTATATGAATAAAAAAGTTTCTCGCGCTCTGTTGAGTGTTTCTGACAAAACTGGCATCATTGAATTAGCATTAGGTTTACAGCAACTAGGGATCGAAATTTTATCAACAGGCGGGACGGCTAAATTATTAGCGGAGCATAATATCCCTGTGATTGAAGTGTCAGATTACACAGGTTTTCCTGAAATGATGGATGGGCGGGTTAAAACTTTGCACCCTAAAGTTCATGGTGGAATTTTGGCTCGCCGAGGGACGGACGATGAAGTCATGAAGGAAAATGGCATTCAAGCGATAGATATGGTCGTGGTCAATTTATACCCCTTCCAAAAAACCGTGGCAGATCCTAATTGTAATTTAGCCACAGCCATTGAAAATATTGATATAGGTGGCCCTACGATGATACGGGCGGCTGCAAAAAATAATCATGACGTTGCGGTGATTGTTAATACTGATGATTACTCGAAAATATTAGATGAATTAAATAATAACGACAGTGCGTTAACGCAAAGTACCCGCTTTAATTTGGCTTTAAAAAGTTTTGAGCATACCGCTTGCTATGATACGGCAATCGCTACTTATTTAGGTAATATTAATGGTGAGCAATTCCCCTCGATTTTAAATTTACAGTTTGAGCATTTACAATCGTTACGTTATGGTGAAAACCCCCATCAAAATGCAGCGTTCTATAAAGAACATAATCCTGCGGTAGGGAGTATTAGTGCGGCAAAACAATTGCAAGGTAAAGCATTATCTTATAACAATATTGCCGATGCGGATGCCGCTTTGGAATGTGTAAAATCATTTACCGAAAAACCAACTTGTGTGATTGTTAAACACGCAAACCCTTGTGGTGTTGCTCAAGCCGACACTATTTTAGCCGCTTATAAATTAGCTTATGTGACTGATCCGACTTCTGCCTTTGGTGGAATTATTGCTTTTAATGAGGCTTTAGATGAGGCAACTGCCCAAGAAATTATTAAACGTCAATTTGTTGAAGTGATTATCGCGCCGACAATGAGTGATGCGGCACAAGCGGTCTTAGCGGCTAAGGAAAATATACGCGTTTTAGTGACAGGCACTTGGAAAGCTAAACAGTCATTAGCCTTTGATTATAAACGTGTTGCAGGGGGACTATTAGTTCAAGATAAGGATTTAGGGGAAATAAACGCAGAGGATTTGAAAGTCGTGAGTAAACGTATTCCTTCTGAAAATGAATTATTAGATTTATTATTTGCTTGGAAAGTCGGTAAATTTGTAAAATCTAATGCGATTGTTTATTGTAAAAATAGTCAAACGATTGGCGTTGGTGCAGGGCAAATGAGCCGTGTTTATTCGGCTAAAATTGCAGGAATAAAAGCGGCGGATGAAGATTTAAAAGTTGAAGGTTCAGTGATGGCATCGGATGCGTTTTTTCCCTTTAGAGATGGGATTGATTCTGCGGCAAATGCTGGAATCACAGCAGTTATCCAACCAGGGGGATCAATTCGTGATGATGAAGTGATTGCCGCTGCTGATGAACAGGGGATCGCAATGGTATTTACAGGAATGCGTCATTTTAGGCATTAAATGATAGGTTTTATTCGTTAAATGTTTATGCCATCATTATATGAATTAAGGACGTATGAAATTCTCCGTTTTTATTAAAAGATTAAAACATCCTCGTGTTAGAAAACGATTAAAAATAGCACTTTCTGTTTATGCGACAATAATTATATTGGGTATTAGTTTTAAGACTGTTTACAATATCGGTTTCTTTAATGCTAGAGCGCTTGAGGATGAAAAAAGAGCGAAACGAAACCCTACGCCTTTTATACGTAGAGTCATGACTAAAGAATATGCACAGAGTATTGTTTCTAGTGCCTTAAAAGAAGATCCAACTAACCCAAAAACGATTGTTGAAAGAGTCAGTAGTAGCAATCGCAAATTATCCTCTATTGTTATAAAAAATAATGGGGTAAGAAAGGTTGCATGGATTATTGATATGCGTTTATTCTTCGTGGGTGATCTACTTGATGAGGGGGGTTATAATTTAACAAAAGCGGTTGAACGGAAACATA
>CAYROI010000044.1:0-17856 GCA_964425835.1 uncultured Methylococcaceae bacterium | reverse complement strand
GTCGTAGAAATTTTATTTTCAATGCGATTTATTCACTACGGATAAGAATCTGAAAAATAACAGTCTATGATGGGCTATTAAATATTAAAAACAATGACTTATAATAAAAAAAAAGGAACTTATCCAACAAAAACATCGCATATCAAAGCAGGATTTAATCAATCGGGTCGCGATAAGGCATCAGCTTATCTTGCTGAAATTGACGGTGTTTCTATTAAGAAATTAACTGAACGTTTTGGCTCGCCTTTATTTATTCTTTCAGAGCGGCAATTACGCGAAAATGTTCGTCGTTTATTACATGCTTTTCAAACACGTTATCCTAAGGTTATTTATGGCTGGTCTTATAAAACTAATTATTTGGGCGCTGTTTGTCAAATATTTCATCAAGAAGGCGCATGGGCTGAAGTGGTGTCTGCTTTTGAATATGAAAAAGCCAGGGCTTTAGGTGTTCCTGGGAATCGTATTATTTTTAATGGACCTCTTAAAGAAAGAACGATCTTAGCGCAAGCAGTTAATGAAGGGGCGCGCATTCATATTGATAATCTGGATGAATTATATACCCTAGAAGCGATTGGCGCGGCTAATGAAAAAATCATTCCTGTCGCCATTCGACTTAATTTTGATACAGGTTTTACTGAGTCTTGGTGTCGTTTTGGTTTTAATATTGAGAATGGACAAGCGTTAGAGGTAGCACAGCGTATTAGCGAAAGTGCTTATCTTGAACTTTGTGGTTTACATAGTCATATAGGGACATCTATTTTTGAGACGCGTGCCTATGAGGCGCAAGTACGGATTATGTGTGCTTTTATGGAAACGGTTGAAATAAAAACGGGGTGTGAAATTGAGAGCCTTGATATAGGCGGAGGGTTTGCGTCTCCTAATATTCCACGGGATATTGCTTTGTCTTCAAAACAGGTTGTGCCTGAAATTGAAGATTATGCGCAAGTTATTTGTGATACGTTATTAGAAGTAACGCGGGAAAGAGTAGCCTGTGGTAAACCTCAACCGACGTTGATTTTAGAATCAGGGCGCGCGATGGTTGATAATGCGGGGAGTCTTATTACGCGTGTGATTGCAACCAAAAACTTGCCTGATGGTCGCCGTTCTGCTGTGTTAGATGCGGGCGTTAATCTTTTATTCACAGGTTTTTTATATAATCATCGGATAGAATTAGCGCAAGAATCTCAAGGAGTTTGGGAGGATACCGTGCTTTATGGTCCTTTATGTATGAATACAGACATTATTCGTTCGCGCGTTAGTTTACCGCCATTACATAAACATGATCGCTTAGTGATTATGTCGGTTGGTGCGTATAATAATACGCAATGGCTACAATTTATTGCCTATCGACCTAATGTGGTGATGGTGCATGACGCGGGTGATGTTTCTGTGATTCGTGTTGCTGAAGATTTACAGGCGATGACTGCGCAAGAGCGGTTACCCGATCATTTAAAAAGGGGAGATCAAGCTTTAAGGGATGAATGAAACGATTGATGACATGGAATCCAAAGACTATTTTGGACTCCATGTCTTATTTTAATTATTGACGTTTATTTTAATAAATTTTGTAATAAACCATTTAATTTCTGTACAAATTCCGCTGGATTTTCTAATTGACCGCCTTCACTCAAAATTGCTTGGTCAAATAAAATTTGAGTAATATCGGCAAAACGCTCATCATCTTGCTCTTCTTTGATACTGGTCACTAAAGCATGATCTGGGTTGATTTCAAAAATAGGCTTAGAACCGCCCATGCCCATCATACTTAAATCTTGTCCTGCTTCTTTCATGATACGTTCCATGTTTAAACTCATATCATGTGCGCCTGTGACTAAACAAGCAGGGGAGCTGGTTAAACGATGGCTTAAACGCACTTCGCTAACCTTATCGCCTAAAACTTCTTTGATTTGTTTTAAGACGGATTCAAAATCTTTGCTGGTTTCTTCTTGCTCCTTTTTCTCTTCTTCGCTATCGAGTTTATCTAAGTCTAACTCGCCTTTAGCCACAGATTGTAGATGTTTTCCGTCAAATTCAGTTAAGTTTGATAATAACCATTCATCAACACGATCTGACATTAATAAGACTTCAATGCCTTTTTTACGGAAGATTTCTAAATGCGGGCTATTTTTTGCAGCCGCATGAGAATCTGCGGTGACATAATAAATATGTTCTTGTCCTTCTTTCATACGACTCATATAATCAGCTAAAGAAACATTTTGAGCTTCAGCATCACTATGGGTTGAAGAAAAACGTAATAATTTTGCAATTTGATCTTTATTCTTATGATCTTCAATGATTCCTTCTTTAATCACGTTACCAAATTCTTTCCAAAAACTGGTATATTTACTGTGATCTTCATCATTGGCTAAGGTATTTAATAATTTTAAAATACGTTTAACCGCACCGCCTTTAATAATACTAATTTTTTTACTTTGCTGTAAAATTTCGCGTGAAACATTCAACGGAAGCGAATCTGTATCAATAACACCGCGTACAAAACGTAAATAACGGGGCATTAATTGTTCGGCATCATCGGTAATAAAGACTTTACGTACATAAAGTTTAACCCCATGTTTTGCATCTTTATCCCATAAATCAAATGGGGCATGGGTTGGGATATACAGCAATAAACTGTATTCCGTTGTGCCTTCAACTCGGCTATGAATATGGGTTAAAGGGTCTTGATAGTCATGGCTGACATGTTTATAAAATTCGTTATATTCTTCCTCAGAAATATCATCTTCAGAACGCATCCATAAAGCCGAGGCACTATTGATAACTTCATTTTCAATACGGGCAGGGGCTGTTTCGTTACCTTCTTCATCGGTTTCGGCAGGAATTTCTTTATCCATCATGATGGGCAAAGAAATATGATCTGAGAATTTTTTAACAATAGACTGTAAACGGAACGCATCTAAAAATTCATCTTCCCCTTCTTTAAGATGTAAGACTATTTCTGTTCCACGGGTCGGTTTTTCAACGGATTCAATGGTGTAATCCCCTTCGCCTGCAGATTCCCAGCAAGTGGCTTCTTCACTGCCTGCTTTTCGAGTGGTCAAGGTTACTTTGCCTGCCACAATAAAGCTTGAATAAAATCCAACACCAAATTGACCAATTAACTCACTATCTTTTGCCTGATCGCCTGTGAGTGCATCAAAAAACTGTTTTGTGCCTGATTTTGCAATCGTTCCAATGTGTTCTTGAACTTCCTCACGCGTCATTCCAATGCCATTATCAGCAATGGTTACCGTACGGGCTTCTTTATCAAAAGCGATGTTAATTTTTAATTCGCTATCCCCTTCATAAAGACCGTCATTAGATAAGGCTTCAAAACGTAATTTATCCGCCGCATCGGAGGCATTTGAAATTAATTCGCGTAAAAATATTTCCTTATTACTGTATAAGGAATGAATCATTAAATGTAATAAATGTTTAACTTCAGTTTGAAAACCAAGTGTTTCTTTTTTTGCTTCAACAGTCATTTTATCTTTGTTTCCTGTATTTAAAATAGGGTTACAACGACAATGGGGATGAGATTTTATTTTTCAACAAAAGGTAATTTAATATCTTCATAAATCGACGCTAAGGTTAAGCTTGCCTGATAATTTTTACATTGAATAATTAAGGTTTCATCAGCTTCTAAGGTTGCTTTTTGCCAATCGCCTGAATCATTACGCTGTAAATAGTCCACATGTCTTCTGGTGCTATCAACCATTAGGTAACAATGGAGGGAATGAATTTTTTGGTAATTTAATAATTTTTCTCGTCTGTCTATTGATTGGGTGCTTTTTGATAATACTTCGGCAATGAAACAAGGTTGATGTTTGTAATAATCATCATCTTCACTTGAAGGCTGGCAAAGTAACATTACATCAGGATAATAGTAGCTACGGCTATGTGGTATTCTTAATTTCATATCATTTATAAACATACCGCAATCCCCACCTCTAGCTGCTGAACGTAAATGAAATCCTAAGTTCATACTCAGACGGTTATGATTTTCACTTGTACCAGCTATTGCATAAATTTGACCATCAACATATTCATGTTTAGTTAATGCGGCTTGTTCATAATGAAGATAGGCTTCTTCGGTATAGTAATTAATTTTTTCTAATACACTCATTATTTTCTCCTCGTAACACGCTGAACACGACAAAAAAACTTAATTGACGTAGGGTACAGAGTTCGTAAAATACCCCCAAGATTTAAAACCTTGGAGGCGTTTAGTTTAATAGCTTAAAAGAAACCTAAAGGATTTATATCATAACTGGTAATAATATTTTTAGTTTGCTGATAATGGTCTAACATCATTTTATGGGTTTCACGCCCAATGCCTGATTTTTTATAACCCCCAAAAGCGGCATGAGCAGGGTAATGGTGATAACAATTTGTCCAGACACGTCCCGCCTCTATGCCTCGCCCCATTCGATAAGCACGGTTCATATCACGTGTCCATAAGCCTGCGCCTAAGCCAAATTCGCTGTCATTGGCAATAGATAAAGCCTCGGCTTCATCTTTAAAGGTCGTTACAGAGACCACAGGTCCGAAAATTTCCTCCTGAAAAATACGCATGTTATTTGTGCCTTTCATGAGTGTTGGTTGAATATAATAACCTTTACCTAATGATTCGCTCAAATTTTCAACTGTTCCACCCATTAATACTTTTGCGCCTTCATTTTTACCAATTTGAATATAATCTAAAATTTTATCAAACTGTTCTTGTGAGGCTTGCGCGCCTACCATGGTGTCGGTATCTAAGGGATTGCCACGTTTAATTTGTTTAGCACGTTCAATCACTTTAGCAATAAAAGCGTCGTAAATAGATTCTTGAACTAACAATCGTGATGGACAAGTACAGACTTCACCTTGATTAAAAAAAGCGAGAACAGCCCCTTCAACACATTTACTGATAAAAGCATCTTCTTGGTCGAGAACATCGGCGAAAAATATATTCGGCGATTTTCCCCCTAATTCAACCGTAGAAGGGATAATATTTTCAGCTGCGCATTTTAAAATATGTGATCCTGTTGGTGTTGATCCTGTAAAGGCAATTTTGGCAATGCGGGTATTACTTGCCAGAGCTTGACCTGCTTCTGCACCATAACCATTAACAATATTTAAAACCCCCGCAGGTAATAAATCCCCTATGATTTCAATCAATTTTAAAATAGAAACAGGGGTTTGTTCGGCAGGTTTTAAAATCACACAGTTACCTGTGGCAAGCGCAGGGGCTAATTTCCAAACGGCCATTAAAATAGGAAAATTCCACGGAATAATTTGACCGACAACCCCTAAAGGTTCATGGTAATGATAGGCAACGGTATTTTTATCTATTTCACTAATGCCCCCTTCTTGCGCGCGAATACAGCCTGCAAAATAACGAAAATGATCCATAGCTAAAGGAATATCAGCCGCTAATGTTTCTCTAACGGCTTTACCATTATCCCAAGATTCTGCAACCGCTAATAATTCAAGATTGGCTTCAATTTTATCCGCAATTTTTAATAAAATATTAGAACGTTCAGTGACTGACGTTTGCCCCCAAGTTTCTTTGGCAGCATGAGCGGCATCTAGGGCTAGTTCAATATCTTCTGCCGTTGATCGAGGAATATCACAAATGACCTCACCTGTTACTGGGGTTCGGTTGATAAAATATTCCCCTTTAACAGGGGCAACCCATTGTCCATCAATATAATTTTCATAACGAGTTTTAAATGAAACGATTGCCCCATCGGTATTCGGATTTGCATAGATCATAGATATTCCTCAAAAAAATTAATAACAAAACTGATTTTTTATAGCTAACGCCGTTTACGTTTATACCAAATAAAAAAACCAACGGCAATTAAACAACCAGGGAAAATAAATAAAAACCCAAAGCCCATTATCCCGACAACAAGGGGCGTTAACTTTAAACGCTTATCAGTGGCAACTTTAATAGGGATGTCAATAAATTGGTCGTCATGAGTTAGCCAGTTAAATAATCGCATCCCCATTTCTAAATTACCGACATTACCGATAAACGTATTGGATAAAAAATCCCCATCCCCCATGACAATAATTCGTTGTTGCGTTCCTTTCTTCAAATTGCGGGTTAATGCGATGGCGATATTTAAAGCGCCCTTGACCTCTTGCGTATTTTCATCAAACTTAATTTTTCCTTTAATGTCATGGGTTTCTGTCCATGCTTGTTCAATTGTTTTTAAAATTGGCTCAACGGTAAAATTTGTTTTTTTAGTTATTTTTAAAGCCGCAACCATGGGGTAAACAGTCATTATTTGCATGCCTTTGGTCACGGGATGTCGATTATACTGGCTGACGAGTACAAAGCTTGGGTCATCTATGCCATAAAGATTTGAGTGGGTATCAACAATTGTTCCCGCTAGTTTACGAATACCCAGCTGTTGTTCCAAGGCGGTTAAATAGTTATCTTCAGGATCGGTCAAGAGTAATAAATTTCCCCCTTGCTTAATGTAATTTTGGATTAGGATGATCTCCCCTGGAAGTAATGCAATTTGAGGTGAACTTAACACTAATAATGAACTATTATCTGGGATACGACCTACTTGAGCTAAATTTAATGTTTGAGCATTAATACGACGTCGTGCTAATTCCTTAGCAAATAAGCCTAAATCAAAATTGGCTTTACCCTCGGGAGAACGTTCGCCATGTCCGACTAAAAAACTAACCCATCGCTGACTACTATGTGACAGTTGCAGTAATGCATTCGTTAAACTTGATTCATCCAAAAAGGTGATTTTTTCAGTTCGTTGTTTGTAAGAGACCACAATTAAACCTTGCTTGCCTATATTTAAGGTTTTTGCGGCTTTAATATCTGTTTCAGGGTCGATAAATTCAAGGCTAATATCGGTCTTATAAGTTTGATAACGCCCGATGAGTTGGCTAATTTGTTGGTGTATTGGTAAACCTTGCCGAATATAGGCGGTAATTTTAATCGGTGCATCTAATGTTTCCAATAATTTAAAACTCGCTTTTGATAAGGTGTTTCGTGCGTTGAGGGTTAAATCCAATTTAGTGGCGTATTGATGGGTTAAAAAAGCAAGACCGCTTAACAAGAGTAAGGTTATTAAAATCTGACTCAATTTTTTTGAAAAAGATAAAAATTTCATTGTTGCAACCTATCATTTTCTAAACGGAAAATGCTAAGCATAATGAAGGTGGCAATAAAGAGTAAAAAATAACTCACATCTTCCGTCGATAACAACCCTGTTTGCATGGATTGAAAATGATTAAGCAGCGATAAATAATCAAAGAGTTCACTATGATGTTGGCGAATATTGCGACTTATATCTAACATCCATAACAAGAGTAATAAACCAAAGCTACTGATCGCCGCAATCGTTGGGTGTGATGCAATCGTTGACATATAGAGTCCCACGGCACTAAATGCGGCGACTAATAAACTTAATGCGAGGACATTACAAAATAATTTACCAAAATCTAAAGTGCCACCAAGCAATAATGATAAGGGCATCAATGTCAGTAGCCCAATTATTATCATTAATAAGCTTAAAAGACCTAAATATTTACCTAAAATAATTTGGTAGGTTGCCAGAGGTGCGGATAACAACAAGGTTAAGGTTTTATTACGGCGTTCCTCACAAATTAACCGCATGGTTAATAAAGGGGTCACTAAAAGTAAAATCACCGCGGCATTAGAAAATAAAGGCATCACAACCACATCAGTTAAACCTGGCGCATTATCAATGCCGACTAATCGTTCTTGATAGCTATTAAAAGCTTCAACTTGGGTTAAAAAAAGATAGGCAAAAATAAATTGTAGGACGGCTAAAATAACCCACGCTAAAGGGGATAAAAATTGATTTTTAAATTCTCGGCTAACAATAACATGAATCATAAAATAGTGTGAAAAAACTTGTTTTTCACTCCTGATGTAATATTTAAATGAAAATAATTTAGATTGTATTTAGATGTATTTGATAAAGCAATAAGTAAAATTAAAATCACCAAAAGCATTAAATTTATTCGGTTTTCTTTGCAAAAATTTTTAAAAAAATTATAATGGTCGGTTATGAGTCTTTTACTCATCCTTGCTTCACCGCATCTTAAGACAATGTGGGAAGCTTAACCCGCAAGGAGAAATCATGCGACATTATGAAATTGTCTTTTTAGTGCATCCTGATCAAAGTTCTCAGGTTTCCGCTATGGTAGATCGTTACAAAACAATCATCAAAGAAGCAGAAGGCACTATCCATCGCTTTGAAGATTGGGGACGTAGACAACTAGCCTATCCTATTAATAAAATTCATAAAGCTCATTACGTGCTAATGAATGTTGAGTGTGACCAAGCAACATTAGATGAATTAGAAAGTGGTTTTCGTTTTAATGATGCGATTTTACGTAGCATGACGCTATTGAAAAAAACAGCCATTACTGAACCCTCGCCTATCGCTAATGCAGCGGCTGCTGAAGAGAAAAAGATTTCAGCTGAAAAAGTTAAACAAGCAGAAGAAGAGGCTAAAGCTGCTGAAGAAAAAGCGATCAAAGAAAAAGCGGCTGAAAATGCTGATTCAGCAGATAAAGCTGAATAACGCATCAATTAATTATTATTTTAGAGGATTATCATGGCACGTAACATGAGACGTAAAAAGTCATGTCGTTTTAGCTCAAAAGATGGACAAACGATTGATTATAAAGATTTAGATTTATTGAGTGAATATATTACCGAAACGGGTAAAATTGTTCCTAGCCGTATTACAGGCACAGGTGCTAAATATCAAAGAAAATTATCAACCTCAATAAAACAAGCGCGTTTTATTGCGTTGTTACCTTTTTGTGACGCACATAAATAAGTCAAGGTTTTAAGACATGGGGTTTTTAGCGGCGTACATAATGCGAGGTAGAATGGAAGCGATCATGGTCGCAAGTTTTCTATCTTTATTATCGTTACTTTTACCGCCTGTCAGTATTGTAAGTTTAGCAACAGTCGCTTTAGTTACCTTAAGAAATGGGGCTAGAGAGGGGGGCTATGTCTTAATTTGCGCCTGTTTAGCCGCAGCCATTTTAGGGTTAGTTCTTATTGGCAATTATCAGTTACCACTTTTTTATAGCTTATTTCTATGGATGCCTGTTTGGGTTATCGCCGTGATTTTAAGAGAAGGACGGCATTTATTTTTGGCAATAGAAATTGTTATTGCTATTGCCACGCTTGCTATATTAGCTTGCTATTGGTATCAACCTAATTTAGGTGATATTTGGCAAGAAAAACTCCATGAATGGCTAGAAGTTTTGGTCAGTGAAACGAATCCTGATGTACCAATAGAGGCGGTAAAAGAATTTTTATTCGTTTTTTTCCACTTTATTTTGACAGGTCTGATCGCACAAATTTATATGTTCGCGGTGTTAGCAGGATTATTTTTAGCAAGAGCATGGCAAGCAATACTCTATAACCCAGGTGGGTTTAAGAAAGAATACTTAGGATTAAGGGGACAAAAAAAGTTAGCCATTGTCGGTTTAATTATTTTAGCAATAGCTTGGTCTTCATCAGGCGTGATGGCTGAAATTGGCTGGAATATTATGGTGTTATTTTTTGTATTGTATGTGTTTTTAGGCGTTGTGGTATTACATTGCATTTTTTCAGTCATGAAACGCAAACAACTACTCGTTCCCTTTTTGTACATCAGTATTATATTGGTTCCTCATGCCATGATACCTGCGGCTATTATCGGTCTGGCTGATACTTGGTTAAACTTACGTAAAACTATTCTAAATCAAATGAATGCCTAAAAGACATTCGATTATTCGGCAACCAGCCGAACTACATAGGTGAAAAGATGGAAGTGATACTTCTTGAGAAAGTGGCAAACCTAGGAAATCTAGGAGACAAAGTTACGATTAAATCAGGTTTCGGGCGTAACTATTTGATACCGCAAGGTAAAGCTACGGCGGCAACCGCAATAAAAGTAGCTGAATTTGAAGCACGTCGAGCTGAGCTTGAAAAAGCAGCGGCTGAAAAATTAGCCACAGCACAGGCACGTGCGACAGCACTTGAAAAACTTGACGTTGTTATTACCCATAAAGCAGGTGATGAAGGCAAGTTGTTTGGATCAGTGGGAACACAAAATATTGCAGATGCCATTACTGAGGCAGGTTCTGCGGTTGCAAAACACGAAATACGTTTACCTGATGGTGTTATTCGTCACACAGGCGAGTATAGTATTGATGTTCAACTACATTCAGATGTAGTATCTACACTTTCTATTAACGTTATTGCAGAAAAGTAAAAAACTATGATCATCGTAACTGGCGGCGCAGGATTTATTGGGAGTAATTTAGTCCTCGGTCTTAACGAGCTAGGTTGCGGTGATATTTTAGTGGTTGATAATCTAAGTAATGGTATTAAGTACAAAAATTTATTAGGCTGTCAAATTTCTGATTATCTGGATAAAACTGTTTTTTTAGAAAAATTACAGCAAGGGATTTTTCGGAATGAAAAAATAGAAGCTATTTTTCATTTAGGCGCGTGTTCGACGACAACGCAGTGGGATGGATGTTATATGATGGCAAATAATTATGAATATAGTAAAACTTTATTTCATTACTGCCAAGAATATAAAATCCCCTTAGTTTATGCCTCTTCGGCAGCCGTTTATGGAACAGATACTAATTTTAAAGAAAACCCAAAATTTGAAAATCCACTGAATGTTTATGGTTTTTCAAAATTTCAGTTTGATCAATATGTTCGTCGATTTACCGATAAACTAAATTCACAGGTCGTCGGCTTACGATATTTCAATGTTTATGGTCCTAGAGAAGGGCATAAAGGGAGTATGGCAAGTGTCGCTTTTCATCTAAACAACCAAATAAAAGAAGCCAATAAAGTTTGTTTGTTTGAAGGTTGTGATGGTTATGCTAATGGTGAACAACGACGTGATTTTATTTATGTGGGTGATGTTGTCGATATAAATTTATGGTTTTTGGATAATCCTAATATTTCTGGGGTCTTTAATATAGGGACAGGGCGTAGTCAAACTTTTAATGAAGTGGCTAATGCGGTTATTGCCTATCATAAACAAGGAAGTATTGACTATATTCCTTTTCCAGCGCATTTAAGAGGTTGCTATCAAAGCTTTACCGAGGCAAATCTTGAGGCTTTGCGAGAAGCAGGTTGTGATTATCACTTCAAAACGGTTGAACAAGGGATTGGGCTGTATATGGAATGGTTAAATAAATAAGCGCGTGATGCGTTTTCTTTACAGCTTTATTTTTTATAGCCTAATTCCTTTTATACTGCTGCGTCTTTATTGGCGTGGATTTAAAGCCCCTGAGTACCGATTTCGTTGGCGGGAACGATTAGGGTTTTATTCAAAAAAATCGAAACAAAATGTTATTTGGTTTCATGCCGTGTCTGTTGGAGAAGCCATTGCCGTCTTCCCTTTGATTGAGCAATTCATGCTTAATTATCCTAATCAAGCTATCCTTATTACCACCACAACGCCTACAGGTTCTGCAAGCGTTAAAGCGGTTATGGGAGATAGGGTTGAACATGTTTATTTACCCTATGATATTCCTATTGCGATTGAACGTTTTTTAGCGCATTTTAAACCGCAAAAAGCAGTCATTATGGAAACCGAAATTTGGCCCAATCTATTTATCCTTACGGCAAAACAAAAAGTTCCCTTATTTATTATTAATGCACGTCTATCGACAAATTCTTGTCGAGGTTATCAAAAAATTTCATCTTTAGTTCATCCTACCTTAGCTGCGGTAACGCTAGTTGCGACACAAACAAAAGCGGATGAAATACGTTTTAGAAAAATTGCAGATAAAAATTTAAAAGTAGCGACATTAGGTAATATTAAGTTTGATTTAATTATTGCCCCTAAGGTTGTTGAACAGGGGAAACAATTAAAATCGACTTTATTTGCCAAGCGTTTTGTGTGGATTATTGCGAGTACGCATCAAGGTGAAGAACAAGTTTTTTTTAAACTTTATCCACAGCTTAAACGACAGATTCCTGAATTATTATTACTGATTGTTCCGCGTCATCCTGAACGTTTTGACGAGGTTGCCTCACAAGCAAAAACAGCGCAATTAATTTTAAGCAGACGAACACAGAATGAAACTTGTGATTTGGCAACTGATGTTTATCTTGCCGATACAATGGGTGAATTAAAGATGTTCTATGCCGCCGCAGATGTTGCTTTTGTTGGTGGCAGTCTTTTTAAGCAATTAGGCGGACATAATGTGTTAGAACCTGCTGCAATAGGTATTCCTGTTATTTTTGGTGCTTATATGAGTAATTTTAAGGCGATAGAAACGGGTATATTAGCGGCGGATGCGGCAATACAGTGTCAAAATGAAGCGGAATTAATAAAAATTCTCTTAAAACTGTATCAACAGCCAAGACTTAGACAGCAACTAACGAATAATGCGACCAATTTTTTAAAACACAATCAGGGAAGTATGGAAAAAATTATAGCGCGATTAAAGGCATAGGGTGGGAATTAAGATAACCTTACGCTTCGAGTAAAATTTTTATATATTTATATAATAATCGGGCTGATTTTGGTGGTTTTTCCGCCACTAACTCTTTTTTAGCATTCCGTTGTAATTGTCTCAATTGTTGACTATCCGCATTGGGATATTGACTTAAAAACTGCGTTATAACTGAATTATCATTATCAATCACTAACTTATCACGCCATTTTTCAGCTTGATGATGTTCTCTTACCGCATGAACACTTTGGCTATTAAGTCGTGCTAATTTTTCTTGAATACCCGCTAACTCTATTTTTCTAAGTTGGGCAGTGATATATTTCATTTCCCGCTTTCGCGCGGATTTATGGGGCATTTTTATGGCACGTATAATCGCCTGAAAAATGCTGTCAGGTAATTCAAAATCATTAAGCTGTTCACGGCTTAGGGTTGTCATTGCTTCTGCCATTTCAGAAATAACCACAATATCGCGTTTTATTTCGGTTTTATTAGGACGAACAGCATAATAAATTTCTTCGTCTTCTTGTTCATCTAAATAAGTTTCACGCATTTTTAAACCATTGCTATTAAAAAAATTACAAATATAATCACAAAGCCAATAGGGACTAATAAGCCCATCCAATCGGATTTTGCATTACGACTTTGTTCTAGGGTTGCTTTAATGCCAGGTTTCATCCAAAAAATTAAGGCTAAACCTAATAAACCGAGCAATAAAGCTTCCCATGTTGAATATGATTCCATTATTAATCCTTATTTAAGCTTGTTGATTATTTTAACATAATCAACGGTCATTTTATTTTGCGTCTGTTAAATTAAAATTTAATCCCAAGCCCTTTCAAACCACAATATCCAGCGGGGTTTTTAGCTAAATATTGTTGGTGATAATCTTCTGCATAATAAAATACGGGAACGGGTTTAATTTCAGTGGTAATTTTACCATAAGCTTTAGTGGTTAATTGCTGTTGATAATGATATTTTGATTGTTCAGCTTGCTGTTGTTGTCGGCTTGAAAAGGTATAAATACAAGAACGATATTGTGTGCCAATATCATTCCCTTGTCGCATTCCTTGAGTGGGGTTATGCGACTCCCAAAATAAGATTAATAATTGGGAATAGGCTATTTTAGTCGGGTCAAAAACGACTTTAACGACTTCGGCGTGTTCTGTCAGACCTGTACATAAATCATCATAGCTTGGGGCTAGCGTTTTTCCACCTGCATAACCTACTGCCGTTGAGAAAATCCCCCTTTGTTGCCAAAATAGACGTTCTGCCCCCCAAAAACAGCCTAAACCAAAAATAGCTTGTTCAGTATCGACAGGGTAGGGTGGTTTTATGGTATTGCCATTAACAAAATGCGTGTCATTAGAAGTCATAATTTTATTTAAATATTATCGGATTTTAAAAGTTGTAAACCTAAGTTGACGCTAAAAGCAATTAATAGTAACAGCAGTCCTAAGGCTAATCCTCGTTCAAAATTACCTTTGCTGGTTTCTAAAGCAATCGCTGTAGTCATGGTTCGGGTTGACCCCTGAATATTACCGCCTAACATCATCGCCGCCCCGACTTCACCAATCGCACGTCCAAAGCCTGTGATTACTACCGCAAAAATAGCAAAACGGCATTCACTTAAGACAGGCATAATTTGCTGATAAGGTTTTGCACCGAGCATGGTTAAAGTTTCAAGTAAACGTCTATCGGTTGATTGTACCGCAACCCAAGTTAGATTAATGATAATAGGGGTGATTAAAAAAGTTTCACCGATAATAATTGCCGTCTCGGTATAAAGTAATTGCCAATCACCTAACGCCCCTCTACGACTAAATAAGCCATAAAAAATCAACCCAATCATCACCGTAGGCATTGCCATTAAGGTATTTAAAAGCTGTTGTATTAAATGTTTGCCGATAAAATTATGGATAGCCAGCATAATGCCTATAAAAATACCAAAGAAGCTGGCAAAAAAACAGGCAATAAAGGAGATTTTTAACGAAGTAAACACGATTTGATAAATCTCTTCATCAAGATTAATAATCAATTGAATGGCGGCAAACAAGGCTTCGCTAAAATAATTCATTTACAGCGAGATAGATAATAATGCCGCACCATGTTATTGCTAATAATACCCATGGTAAACGGGAATTATTATTTTTAGAATCATCTTCTATTGATACAGGAATTTCTACTTTTTTAACCGTTTGTTTACGCTGTTTATCATGCGCTCTATGTTTAACTTTTTGCTGTTTTTTATATTGCGCTATGCCTTTTTCAATCCCTTGGGCAATTAACTTAGTTTGTTCTTTTGTCTGCTTTGGACGTTGGGTTGCACGGGCAATTTTCATTGCCTCAGTTTCTGTTTCAGGGGAAATCGGTTGATGATGTTTTTTTGACATGATGATTTATCCTTCTCGATAAGGCTCAAGTTCTATAGAAACAATAGTAGAGCCTAGCATAATAAGTTGACCGTGATAACGCTCTAATCCTGTGGCTGAAAACTCAAAAGCATAAGAACGCCAGCCCTGAAATTTTCCTTGTGGATTACGTTTTAACCAAAAAGCAGTTAGGGCAACACACTCGTCAAGCATTTGTAACTCTAATTTTTGACAATGAAATTTAACCGCACATAGAGCAATTTCTCGTGCTTTTAAGGCATTAGAAAAAAAATAAAGTGCAAATAAAATGAGTCCAATTAAGAAGAAATGAATCATTAAAAATTAAGTGGGTTGTAGAATGAGGGCTTTATTGTAAAGTTTAGCGGGTAAGCCTGTAAATATGGCTTTTAAATTATACACGTGACTTTAATTAAATTTTTAGTTCATCTATTGAATAAATTTAAGTAGTATAGGAAAGAAGTTATAAATTTTAGCACTCATAAATTAAGGTTAAGCCAAATGAACATGACGCAATGCCCACAATGCAATCATCAACGAACAGGTGAAGAATATAAATGCCCTAAATGTGATTGTTTTTATTCACCCTTAGATGAAATTCTTGCCGCAGAAGCGGATGAAGTTGAAAGACGTTCTTTTACAGGGCGTTTTAAAGCCGCTAAAGAAGCCAGTAATTTTTGGGGGGCGGTAAAGTCTGAATATCAGCGTTTAGAAGAGGAGAGTCCTTATAATGTAAGCTTAATTCTTGTGGTAATTGTTATGTTTATTTTTACGATGACTTTATCAGTCCTGTAATTTATTTTGAAATAAATAACTTGCTATGAACTTTTAAATCTTTATAATCCCCCCTCTACTTTCTGGTGTCTTAATTATTTTAATGGTTAAGACTTAAATGGGAAGTCGGTGCGTAGCTTATCACAAGCTATAAAGCCGACGCTGCCCCCGCAACGGTAAATAAGTAAAAAATAAATTATTAAAGCCACTGTCTGTTTAACGATGGGAAGGCGATTTATTAGGCATCAGCCACTTATCAGCCCGGAGACCTGCCAAGAAGTTTATTCGCGCAGCGGTGGGCTGTCTATGCGAACAAGGTCTTGTCTTTTTTCTTGCCTCTGTTTGTCTTATTCCCCCCTGTTGCATTTTAGTTTTCATTTTGCGCGGGTGGCGCAGAGGACATTATGCAGGTTTTTATTTTCTTCCTATTACTAACCGTTGTGGTTAGTCCCGTTTATGCGCATCTCCACGGTGACGAGGCGCAAGATAAAGTATTCAATACTAAATCTCCTGATAATATAAAAACAAATCAACCCATTGAACACCAAGAAGAATATTATGGGTGTAGTGGTTATCTTCGCACAGGATTTATTCAAACGCAGATACACAAAGTCAACACAACAGCCGCCAGTGCAATCGCTGCTGAATTAGGGTGTGGTTATCGTTTTAATCCCCATATTAAAGCGCATTTAGGACTTTTTTGGGTTTTAGATTCAGGCTTAAATAGTCATAATGATAACAATCTTCATCAAGATTTTTTTAATGCCCGTAAAGATAGCTATCTACTCTTAGGGGAAGCGGTATTGACCTTATCGTATGAAAACATTGACCTTTCTTTAGGACGACAAAATTTTGAATCACCTCATTTAGATAGTGATGATTTACGCATGGTGGCTAATTTATTTGAAGCCTATTTAATAGATTATCACTTAAGTAATAATGTCTCATTAGGGGTAGGATTTATCCGTGAAGCGTCAGGATGGGAAAATGGCGTTGATGCCGCGCAGTTTGTTTCTATTGGTGACGCGCTTGGCGGTAAAGATTCAGGCGCGTGGGTGAGTTGGTTGGATTATGAACACCGGCATTTTACGAGTAATCTTTGGCTGTATTTAATTCCCAATCATTTAATCATCGCCTATGGGGAATTAAATTTTAATCATCAACTCACCGAAGAAATAGCCTACAATTTAGGCGTGCAATATGACTGGGGAAAATCCATTGGGAATGCTGAATTAGGTGATGTTGAATCCCATACGATAGGGATTATGGGTGCGATTTCAGTAACAGGACTCACTTTAACAGCTGCGTATAATAAAAATTTTGGAAAATCAGGCGCATTAGCCAGTGTTGGCGGTGGGGCATTTTTCACTTCCTTAGAAGATCAAACCTTAGATGCTGTGACAGGAAAAGAAACACAAAGTTATTTACTCGGTTTAGATTATGTCATCAATGATGCTTTAAATTTTGGGGTGATGTTCGGGGAATTTAGTGCCACAAATAAACAGGATTATCAAACGCAAGAGCTAAATTATTTTATTAATTACACCTGGCATAATAAACTCACCATCGAACTTATTTACGCCAGTATTGACGATAAAAACACCATTACAGACACGAAGCAATTACGCACTATTATTACTTACCGTTATTAGAGACCGTTTATGTATTTTAGAAATCTTACTTTATCTGCCTTCGCCATTGCGATTGTTGCAGGTTTATTTTTAAGCCTTTATCAATATTTTTTTATTACCCCGATTATTGTAGCGTCTGAAGTCTATGAAGTCGCAGAACCTGCTGTTGCAGGTGCAGTTGAAGCTTGGCATCCAGAAAATGGATTTGAGCGTACCTCATTTAGTTTTATCGCTAATTTTTTAGTTTGCTTTAGTTATGCTTTATTATTAATAACGCTAATGGCAACACAAAATTTAACTAAATTAGCTCATGGTGTTCTTTGGGGGATAGCCGCTTATTTAAGTTTTTTTGTTGCCCCCGCTTTAGGGCTTGCCCCTGAAATTCCAGGTATGGAAGCGGCGTATTTAGAAGGACGACAAAGCTGGTGGTTATTGACTGTTTTATTAACTGCCTTAGGCTTATGGTCAATCGCTTATCAAAGACCTATTTTAAAAGGTATCGGCACGATCTTATTAATTATTCCGCATTTAATCGGCGCGCCTCAACCTGAACATCATGGCTTTGTCAATACAGACCTTGAAGC
>CAYROI010000043.1:0-18074 GCA_964425835.1 uncultured Methylococcaceae bacterium | reverse complement strand
CCATTGAACAGGGCTTGCAACGGGCGAAACAATTTACTTGGGCGCGGTGTGTTGAGCAAACGATTGCGATTTATAAAAAAATAGCTAAGTAAACCTGTCAAAATTTAAATCTAATCAGCACGTCAATGTTCTAGTTGGGAAAAAACAATTAAAGCGCAACGCCGAGCAATGGAACGGCGTTTAAAAAAACACCTCGTTCAAAAACTTCACTCAATGACCCTAATTAAATATCAGCAGCGGATAATTTACAAAAAGTGCTTGATGCTTTAAATTGGTTGTTTGATAAGGCGGCTGATAAAAATTAATAGGCAACAAATCAACGAATCTCTAAAATATTCGTCATAGCTTCCAAAAATAACTGGTTTTCTTCAGGCGAACCGATCGTAACTCTCAAACAGTTATCTAATAATCCAGCTTGCGGTGATAGATTTTTAATTAAAATCCCCCGCTGCTTTAATTCTGAAAAAACCCAATCAGCCGTAATGGTTAAGGTTTTAAATAAAATAAAATTTGCCGCCGTTGGATAAACCTTAATGTCTTCCATTGCATTTAATGCCGTTAAAACAACCCCCCGTTGCTGGCAAATTTTCTGAGTTTGTTGTTCAAAAATAGCATAATGCGATAAGGCAAAGCGCGCGGTTTCTTGTGTCAGGATATTAATATTGTAAGGTAGACGAATTTTATCCAGTTCAGAAATAATGGATGGCTGTCCGATAATAAAACCTAACCGTAATCCTGCTAACCCTAGTTTAGATAACGTACGCATCACTAATAAATTTTCATAGTCTGCAAGCGTATTAATAAAACTTGCATCCGCAAATGGCGCATAAGCTTCATCAAGAATGACTAAGCCGTTGGCTGTTGCTATAACTTGTTTAATCTCATCGGCATGAAATAAATTTCCCGTAGGGTTATTAGGGTAAGCTAGGAAAATAATTGCAGGTTGATCGTGTTCTATCGCGGAAAGCATCGCCTCTAAATTTAAAGAAAAATCATCATTTAAGGGAACACTGTGATAATTAAGCCCTAAACTCAAGCTAATTTGTTTGTACATGACAAAACTTGGCTCAGTCGACAAAATAGTTTCGCCTGTAGAAAGAGCCATTAATAATATTTGAATAATTTCATCTGAACCATTGCCCAACAACACATCAAACGCATCAGGAATATGATTAACTTGTTTAATTATCGTATTTAAGTCACGCGCAACAGGGTCAGGATAACGATTAAGATCACAGCCTTTAAGCATCGCCAACCATTGCGTTATGATTTCATCGGGTAAATTATAAGGGTTTTCCATTGCATCAAGTTTAATATAATTAGTCGCATCAGCAACTTTATAACCCGACATTTCAAGAATTTGTGGACGAAAAATACGGGAAATAATAGCGTTTTTCATAGGTTATAAGTTATTTTTTTAAGTTAAAGAATGATGGGGATTATTTACAAGCACCTATATAACGTCCTATTATTTCCGTCACAATTTTCATTGTTCCTGCTTCACTTTGCATCGCCATATTGAATGTGCCACTCATTGATTCATACTGATAATTGATTAACCCATTACCTGTCATTTCCATGCCTTGTTGTGAACAACGCATTTCCCATTTTGCGGTATTTAAGTCAATGACCATGTTGCTTATTTCACAATTTTGATTTTTTAACATCACCTTTGGATCAAGTGCATTTTTTTTGCTCATACATTGCTCTGATGTTGTCGTTATCGGTGGCATTTCCATTGGAATTCCTGAGATTTCAGCCGTTGATGTCAGTTCCCATAATCCTTCTTTAATATCGGGTAACTCAGAATTTTCAGCGAAAACACGATAACTTGTCATTAAACAAAAGAGTATTAAGAGAATTTTTTTCATGTGTATATTCCTAAATTTTGTAATAGTTCACGATAAAATGAGAGGGGCGTTTAATCTCGGAAATTATCAAATTGTAATGGCATTTCAAGGGCTTCTTCTTTTAACATTGCCATGACTTGCTGTAAATCATCTCGTTTTTTACCCGTAACACGTACTTTTTCACCTTGAATAGCCGCCTGAACTTTAAGTTTTTTATTTTTAATTAATTTAACTATTTTTTTAGCTAATAAAGTATCTAAACCCTGTTTTAACGTGGCGACTTGCATTGCTGTTTTACCTCTGAATTGCGGTTCAGAAACTTCCATACAAGCTAAATCAATGCCACGCTTAACGAGTTTATTTTGCAAAATATCTGACATTTGTTGCAATTGAAACTCAACCTCTGCGGTTAACGTAATTTCATCTTCTTTACGCTTAAAACTGGCAGCAACGCCTCTAAAATCAAAACGCGTGGTGATTTCTTTATTGGCTTGGTCAACGGCATTGTTAGCTTCATGCGCATCGTATTCAGAAATAATATCAAATGAGGGCATAATAGACTTAAGGTTATGAAAAAACTTGCACTATAAAGCATCTTACGTTCATTGTCTGTGATAAATAGGAATTTCAATTAATAGCGACTCTTTTTATTAAGCCATTTATCTGATAACTCAGTTTATAATAGCTTCCTTAATTATCAGTTCCACATTTTTTGTGGGTAACCACCAAAATTTAACCTAAAAATAATAATATGTTTGAAATTGAATATGAGTTACGTGAAGAAGATTTAGTCACCTTCAACGAAATCCGCTTAAAAGATAATAAAGAAATACAAGCCACTTTACGCAAAAACCGTTTGTTTGTTCCTGCGGTGATGCTATTTATTGCCATGTTTTATTATCTTTATTACAGTGACATGACGACCTCTCTTTATGTCGCGCTTATGGGGATTGGTTGGGGATTTATTTCCCCTTATATCATTAAAATGGACATGCGTCGTCAAATTTTAGAAAGTTATAAAAAAGAAGAGCGAGAAGATATTTTAGGGGAACATAAATTAATTATCACCCAAGAAGATTTAGTGGATAAAGCCCCAGGTGGTAAACATCGGTATTTATGGGCGGATATGGTTCGGGTTGAGTACGCAAAAAAAGCAGTTTATATTTATATTACGTTAGATAGTGCAATTATTATTCCTGTAGAAACCATGACGGGGGGAAATTTAGAAAAATTTTCAGAACAAGCAGAAAAAATGATTGAACGTTTAAGCTAAATTATTCAACCATTCCATACGCCATCGCGTTTTTGAATATAATAACGACAGGCATCAACACATTGTCCTTTGGTTTTATAAGGACCACTAATTTTATCAACCGTATAAAACCACCAGCCATCTCCATTAATATAATAACGATCCTGTGGTTTAAAAACAGGGCTTAATGATTTATTGAATTTACTTTTCATACGTTTATTTTAAGCGTATTTCATCGGATATAAAACTATTGTGCGATTTTTGTTTGAAACACTATGTTAAATTTTAAAAATGTTTGTTTGCGTCGTGGAACGCACGTGTTATTTTCCAATGCCAGCTTTACCATTCATCAAGGGCAAAAAGCAGGATTAACAGGCGCGAATGGGGTTGGTAAATCTAGTTTGTTTGCGCTGGTTCGCGGAGAATTACATGCTGATGAAGGCGATTTTGAGTTGCCTAGCAATTTAGAAGTCGCCCATGTTGCCCAAGAAACCCCAGCACTCAATTCAAGTGCATTAGATTACGTCACCGATGGTGATAGTGAGTTAAGACGGCTACAACAACAATTACGCATGGCAGAAAAGGCGGATGATGGGATAAAACAAGCCGAGCTTCACGGGGCTTTAGCGCATATTGAAGGCTATACTGCCGAAGTTCGTGCTTCACGTTTAATGAGTGGTTTAGGTTTTACTAAAAGCCAACAACAAAACCTTGTGACTTCATTTTCAGGTGGCTGGCGAATGCGCCTTAATTTAGCGCAAGCATTGATGTGTCGTTCGGATATATTATTGCTAGATGAACCCACCAACCATTTAGATTTAGATGCGGTAATATGGTTACAAGATTGGTTACTTAAATATCCAGGCACTTTATTATTAGTCTCTCATGATCGCGATTTTTTAGATACGATTACCACTCATATTGTCCATATAGAGCAACAGCAAGTCACACTTTATAGTGGTAATTATTCAGCGTTTGAAAGAATGCGGGCAGAAAAATTAGCCCAGCAACAATCAGCCTATGAAAAGCAACAACGTGAAATTACCCATATTCAAAGTTTTATTACCCGCTTTAAAGCTAAAGCAAGCAAAGCTAAACAAGCCCAAAGTCGGGTTAAAGCATTGGAAAAAATGGAATTAATTGCCCAAGCACATGTTGATTCGCCTTTTAATTTCTCTTTCCCCCCCCCGCAAAAACTTCCTAATCCCTTATTAAAACTGGAAGATGCGACATTAGGTTATGGGGATAAAATTATTATCGAACAAGCCAGTCTTTCTATTTCCCCTGGCGACAGAATCGGTTTATTAGGGCCTAATGGTGCGGGAAAATCCACCTTAATAAAAGCCTTAGCAGAAGAATCGGCGTTATTATCAGGTGAATTATTAGGCTCAGAATATTTAAAAATAGGCTATTTCGCCCAGCATCAATTAGAGCAACTACGGTTAGACGAAAGCCCATTATGGCATTTACAGCAATTGGATAAACAAGCGACTGAAAAAGAATTGCGTAATTTTTTAGGGGGCTTTGATTTTAAAGGTGATAAAGTATTAGCGCGGGTAGAACCTTTCTCAGGTGGAGAAAAAGCCCGTTTAGTTTTAGCCCTATTAGTTTATCAAAACCCAAATTTATTATTATTGGATGAACCTACTAATCATTTAGATTTAGACATGCGTCATGCCCTCAGTGTCGCATTACAAGATTATCAAGGGGCAATGTTAGTGGTGTCTCATGATAGACATTTATTACGCTCAGTGACGGATAATTTTTTATTAGTTGCAGAGGGAAAACTACAAGTTTTTGAGGGTGATTTAGATGATTATCGTTTATGGTTAGCCTCACAAAAAAAACTAGCACAAGAAGACGTTGTTGATGTTATTGTTGATACGCCTACTATCTCGCGTAAAGATCAACGTAAACAAGAAGCCTTGCGTCGAAAACAATTAAAACCACTGACTGATGCGGTTAAAAAAGCCGAAAAGGACTTAGATTATTATCATCAATGCCAACAAGATTTAGAACAACAACTAGCAGACCCTAAACTGTATGATGAAAGTGAGAAGCCACAGCTCAAAAAATTGTTAGCTGAAAAAAAATCTATTGACAAGGCTTTAGAAAAAGCAGAAGAAGCGTGGATGAATGCCGAAGAACAATTAGCGATTACGGAGTAAAACGAATGTTTAAACTGTTGAAAATTTTTTTTGATATTGCCCTTTTAAGAAAATCGCCTAAGGATATTCCCTCCTCATTATTTTTACAGTACCTTGTTGTTGCAATTTATTTATTCGTTAGTTTTTTAATGCTTTTTATGTCAGAGCCTTGGACTCAGGCTTTATTAGGCGATATTATTAGTCTTATATTTATTGCTTTATTTTGTAAGCTCACCCTATTTTGGGGTAAAAAACCAGCCCGTTATCGACAAACTTTTATTGCCCTTTTAGGGGTTGACGCGCTGATTAGTTTTTGTGCTTTTCCTGCATTGGCAACCCTCAGTACCCCGATGCCTGAAAACTCTTCTTTTTTCTTATTTGCAATCCTCATTTCTATTATTTTTATTTTGTGGCATTGGCTTGTTGCGGGTCATATTTTTAGTCACGCACTATCCGAACCCTTTGTATTTGGTCTTGGCGTGGCACTGCTTTATCTTATTATTTCTTATCAACTTAATGTGGTTTTATTTTCTTAAATTAAGAAAGAACGCCGTATTCGTAACCCTTTATTATAAAAATGTCCGTTAAAGAAGTTCCTATTTATAACTTTGGTGCAATTAAGCTTCAACAATTAGAATCCATTGTTTCTCTCAAACGAAAACTATCTAGCAAACACTTTAACCATTGGTTTGAAAATGAAATTCAGATAACACCTGAAGAAAATATTTTTTTAAAAGCATTAATTGAAGACCATTATTTTTTAATAGAAAGTTATAACGAAGAAGAGTTAAAAGTAAAATTTATTGCGCCCATTTTAAATCAGGTAAAATTCACGAGTATTAAATATGAATTTAGAGATTTTTACGAAGAAAAGATAACTTATAAAACGGATGATTTTATTTTAACGGGCATTACGGATTTTTTAGTTTCAAAAGGCTTAGAATATTCAAAAATGCCCTACTTTTTTATTCAAGAATTTAAAAAATCCATAAAAAATGATGATCCAAGACCCCAATTACTTGCAGAATTAATTGCGGCAATTGAACTCAATAATTGTAAACAAATAAAAGGCGCGTATATTGTTGGAGAGAATTGGAATTTTGTGATTTTAGAAAAATTAAAGGTAAACTGTTATCAATATTTTATTAGTCATACTTTTAATGCTACACATTTCAGTGAGTTACAACAAATTTATAAAAACTTACGCTTTATAAAACAAGAAATTATTGATATTCAAAAAACATCGCTTTAATCAATTTGACCACCGAGACAATAATTCTTGTAAATGTTTCTTATTTAGTATCTGATTATCTACTTTCAAATACGCGGTATTTTCCTCAAAATGAAGTCGGGCTTCGACTATACCTTCAATGGCTAATAACTCATTACTAAACTGGTCGGCTTGCTTATTATTAACCGCTTCTAAAGAAATTAATAAATTAGCTAAATAAGAGGGTGTCTGCATAAATAATGCAATTAGCACCCAGCTTGCAGCAGCAATAGTCGTACATAAAAATACCGCTTGTGCGCCATATTCGCCATATAACCAACCGCCTGTAATACCGCCTAAAAATGCCCCCATAAATTGTGAGCTAGAATAAGCACCCATCGCTGTGCCTTTTAAATCGCCTGGTGCGGTTTTAGAAATAAGGGAGGGGAGCGTTGCTTCTAATAAATTAAAACCACAGAAAAATAACCACAATAAACCAATTAATAAAGTTAAATTTTCATAAAAATAACTTAAGGCAAAATTTGCAATGACCAACGTTAAAATTGCACCGACAAATACTTTTTTCATTTGACGCTTTTTTTCTGCCAAAATAATAAAAGGAACAATGACGGCCATTGAGGTGATTAAAATCGGTAAATAAACTTGCCAATGTCGTTCTGCATCTAACCCCGCTTCTCGAATTAATAACGGTAACACGACAAAACTTGCCGTTAAGATTAAATGTAGAATGAATATACCATAATTTAAGCGTAATAAATCTGGATTTTTTAAAACGTGTTTAATTTGAGTAGGAACAACACCTGCATCACTGTGAACAATAGATTTTTGTGGATTAGGGACAATAAAAAGTACCACAAAAATAGCAATAAAAGCTAACGCGGCGGTTAAATAAAAAATGCCTTGTATGCCTATATAGACGGCAAGGATAGGCCCTAAAGTGATGGCAACACCAAAAGACATTCCAATACTTGCGCCAATCGTTGCCATCGCTTTAGTACGATGAACCTCTTGGGTTAAATCAGCGAGAAGTGCCATAATTGCAGCTGCAATTGCCCCGCATCCTTGCAAAGCGCGACCTAATAAAACCCCGTAGATAGTTGTAGAGACAGCGGCTACTAAGCTTCCTGCTGAAAATAAAATTAACCCAATAATGATAATTTTTTTGCGTCCAAAGCGATCAGATAATAAACCAAATGGAATTTGTAATAGGGCTTGGCTGAGTCCGTAGATACTGATAGCAAGCCCTATTAATAGGGGGGTTGCCCCTTCTAATTGTTCAGAAAAAAGTGATAATACGGGGAGAATCATAAATAACCCCAGCATTCGTAACGCATAGATACTGGCTAAAGAAAAAGTGGCGCGCCGCTCTAATGAGGTCATTGGGCTGGTGATGTCTTGTAATTTTTCCAAGTAAAATACTCCTTGTATCTTATTTTAATGATTGATGTCGTAGAAAATTATTAAATCTTTATTCCTAAGTTAGGAAGGACGCTTAAAAATAAAATAAATTCATTGTAAAGTTATTTAGTTAAATAACGCCAATTTCAATTATTTTTTCCCAGATTGTAGCCACAGCCTCTTCAGTGCTATATTTTGAGGTATCTATAGATAATTCCGCGTTTTCAGGAATTTCATAAGGATCATCAATCCCTGTAAAACCTTTAATTTTTCCAGCCCTCGCTTGTGCATAAAGTCCTTTACGATCTCGTGACTCGCAAATTTCTAAGGGCGTTGAAACATAAATTTCGATAAAAGACCCGAGTTGTTCTATCATTTTACGAACATTGCGGCGCGTACGTGTATAAGGGGCAATAGGCGCGCAAATAGCAACCCCGCCATTTTTAGTTATTTCACTCGCCACATAACCAATACGTAAGACATTCAAATCTCGGTGTTCTTTGCTAAAATTGAGTTCACTAGAGAGCATATTACGAACCACATCCCCATCTAATAAGGTGGCTTTACGCCCGCCATATTCTAAGAATTTAACTAAAATACCATTGGCTATGGTTGATTTTCCTGAACCTGAAAGTCCTGTAAAAAAAAGTGTCACCCCTTGTTTAGATCGTGGCGGCAACGTTGCATGTAATTCTTTAACAATTTCAGGATAGGCAAACCAACTCGGAATTTTTCCACCTTTTTGCAAAATTTTTCTAAGTTCTGCCCCTGATAAATAAAGCCCTGTTTCTCCTTTGAGAAGTTGATTTTCTTCACAAAACTCACCTCTTTCTGGGGCATAAAGTAGAAAAGGGGCGGGTAAAATTTTAATTTCTAATTCATCTTGATATTGCGAAACTAGTTGTTGGGCTGCTTTTACATCATAAAAATCTCCACCTAGATTACTTCGCCCAGGTCCTGCATGATCTCTACCGACAATAAAATGGCTAAAGCCATAGTTTTGACGAATAATGGACTGCCATAATGCTTCTTTAGGTCCTGCCATTCGCATCGCTAACGGTAATAGACGTAGTAAAGCTGAGTTTTTAGGATAATAATCAAGAATTCTTTTATAACAACGGACACGGCTATAATGATCTATGTCACCTGGTTTCGTTAGCCCTACCGCAGTATGAATAACAACATTCGCTTGATGCGTTGCCATTAGGCGTTTCATCATAATGACATGCGCGCGATGAACAGGATTTCGAGTTTGAAAAGCAATCACTTTATCCCAGCCTATCTTTTCAAAATAAGCCCGCAATTGTGCAGGTGTCTGTCTATATTCTTGAAAGTCATAGTGAAAAGGCGGGGTTATTCCTGTCAATCGCCCTCCTAAATAATAATCATTGGCTTCATTAAACAAGTAATGAACCCCAGGATGCGAGTCATCCGTAGTGGTAAAAAATAATTCCGCTTCGCGTGTTTTATTGGCTTTCCAACAATCAGTGACGGCCATATTGGCAATTAAAACCCCTTCTGGGTCTCTTAAGGCAATATTTTGTCCCACCTTAATTGATGCTACAAAATTTACATCAACATCTAAGGTAATTGGCATTGGCCATAATGTGCCATTTTTCAGGCGCATGGTCTCTAAGACAGATTGATAATCATTTTCTGTTAAAAAACCTGTGAGTGGCGAAAATGCCCCATTAAGCAACAATTCTACATCACAAAGCTGACGTTTTGTCAGTGTCCATGAAAGACTATTTTTGGTTTTTTCTTTTTCAGCGGCAATTTGTTTTTCATTAACATATAAATTAATTAATTGACCACCATGTGCCATTATTGTCATTGAACACCTCCTATTTTAAAAAGCCCATATTTGGGGAATTAACCATAATGCCGTCATGGCAGTTATTAAACTCAGCGGCAGACCTAGTTTTATATAGTCGCTAAATTGATACCCCCCAGGTCCATAAACCATTAAATTAGTTTGATAACCAATGGGGGTAATAAAACTTGCAGAGGCGGCAATCATTACAGCAACTGCAAAAGGCGTTTCACTGACATTTAAAGCTTCTGCGCCACTCATTGCAATGGGAAACATGATAATCGCTGCCGCATTATTGGTAATTATTTCGGTTAAAATGCTGGTAACAAGATAAATAAAAATCAATAAAAACCATGGGTTATTTGCAGATAAAAGTAGGGCTTGCTCTGCAAGTTGGGAGGCAAGCCCTACTTTTTCTACGGCAGCCCCTAACCCAAAGGCACACGCAATGACAATTAATACGGAATAATTAATTTCTTGTTGGGCATTTTCTAGGGTTAAACAACCTGTTAATAACATTGCCCCTGTGGCTAATAAGGCAGCTTGCAAAATGGTCATTAACCCACTGACCGTTAAAGCCAACATTAAGAGCATGATAATAATTGCTCTAGGGGCGTGTGTATGACGAATGTGCGCTGAATTTTCTAATTTACTAATCAGCAAAAAGTCTCGATTATTGCGATATTTAAATAAAAAACCTTTTTCCGCTTCAATGAGTAAGGTATCCCCTGCTTGTAAGCAAATATCACCGACTTTACCTTTAATACGCCGTCCATTTCTAGCCACTGAAAGTACCACCGCATTATAGCGATGCCTAAAACGGGTTTTACGAATATTAATCCCAAGAACAGGTGATTCGGCAGAAATAACGGCTTCAAATAACCGTCGTTCCTGTTGTTCCCCATTTAGTTTGAATAATTGTTTAGTGGCGACGCTTAAACCACGAATACGACGCAATTCAACCACTGATTCAACAGCCCCTGCAAAGACCAAATAATCCCCCGTTTCGATCATGGTATGGGGGGAAATAACAGGAAATAATTGTTTTCCTCTGACAATTTCAATTAAATAGAGTCCTGGAAGATTACGTAAGCCAGCATCTGCAATACTTTGACCTGCTAATTCACAATCTTCTTCTACATACATTTCAAGCAAATATTCACGCACATCTTCAAATTGCTCAATAACCCCTGCCTTATTGGGAAGGATTTTTTGACCAATAGTTAATAAATACAAACAACCGACAAGCGTAATAGGAATACCTACGGCAGATAATTCAAATAAACTAAACCCTGAAAAACCTGATTGACGCATTAAGCCATCAATGACTAAATTAGTACTTGTCCCAATTAAAGAACAAGTCCCCCCTAAAATTGAAATATAGCTTAAAGGTAATAAAAATTGAGAAGCTTTAAAGCCTGAGCGTTTACACCAGTTTTGAACGGCAGTGGTAAACATAGCGACCACAGGACTATTATTAATTACCGCACTCATGGTTGCTGCGGGTAATAACAAACGTATCAAGGCCATAGATTGGCTGTGAGGTTTCCCTAAAATTAAGCGACTCAACCAAGCAACTGTTCCTGTTTCACGTAACCCTGCCACAACAACATAAAGGACAGCAATGGTAAACATTCCAGGATTAGAAAACCCGACTAAAGCTTCATTAGGGGTTAAAATTCCTAAAATAAGTAAAAAGCTGAGAGCTGAGATTAAGATGCTATCTGCCGAGTAACGATTGCTCGCTAGTAATATTAAGGTAATAATTAAAAGCGTGGTAACTATCCAAATATCAGCAATCATTAACTATCAAAAACATCATTTAAATCAATTTGTAAATTTGGAAAAGTACGCGGTGTTACTTTATCATTCCCTGAAAACATAGCAATCCATTGATATTTATTTGAATTTTCATTTAAAATAAATTGATGAATCGCCTCTTCATAAGGATAAACCAGCCAATATTCTAAAACCCCACTTTCTTCATATAAATCATATTTAAGCTGCATTTCTTTTTTAGAATTACCTTTAGATAAAATCTCAATTACCCAATCAGGCGCACCAACACAACCTTGTTCATTTAATTTTGACGTATCACAAATAACACATAAATCAGGTTGCACCACACTTTGTATTTCTTTATTAGCGACTAATGACTTTTTACGATCATATAAACTGACATCAAAAGGAGCATAAAATAATTTACAGGGTTTTTTATAAAAATAATTTGATAAAACTCGACCTAAATCCGTCACGATGCTTTGATGCTTCACATTCGGCGCAGGTGACATTAATATGATTTTCCCTTTGATTAATTCAACGGCTTCATCAAATTTCCAAGTCAAATAATCCGCATAAGAATAATTTTTATTTAAATCTAATTGGGATAATTGGGTGATTTCAGTCATTATTTTTTCTCTCAATATTTAACCTAAAGGTAAAGATTCGGTTCGTAAAATTTTCTTAGACTCTTTACCTGTACTTGAGCGTGTTGTGCCTAATGGACTATCTATCCAAACAATTGCCCCTGTTGGACAACGTTCTATTGGGGTTTTATCGACTTCAAAATCGGTATATTTAGTATAATCTATGACCGCTAAATTATTTTTAATTTCAATTAAACCCTCGGGCGCATCTTTGACACAACGTTCACAAGCCGTACAAGCGACATCACAATCGTCTTCTGCAACATCGCCTTCTGCAAGGCTTTTACAGGCAACAAAAAGTTTATGACTGACAGGTTGTAATGAAAATAAATCTTTAGGACAAACGACAATGCAATCATTACACGCAGTACATTTATCTTCAATAACAATCGGTAAACCATGCGCATCCATATAGATAGCATCAAAATCACAGACATCAGCGCAATCGGCAAGTCCTAAACAGCCCCAATTACACCCTTTTCCGCCTCCTGCAACGGCTGCGGCTGCTTGACAAGATTGCATGCCTTCATATTTTGCCCGCGTACGTGCTACATGTGTCCCCCCAGCACAGGCTAAACGCGCGACTACTTTTTCATGGTCGCCCATGTTTACGCCAATGAAGTCAGCAATTTCTGCGTTACCTTCTGGGGTGTTGACGGTACAGGCGGCAGGATTTTTAGCCCCTGAAACCACCGCTTCTGCAAAGGGACGACAACCTGGTGTACCACATGCACCACATTGGGCTTGGGGGAGCATTTCATCAACGGCTTCTATGCGGGGGTCTTCGTAAACAAATAATTTTTTATTGGCAATCGCTAAAATAGCAGCGAGGACAATGCCGAGAAGAATCATAAATAAAGCGGCGATACCAATATTGATTAACATAAAAACCTTACTGAAAAAATAAATTTACTTAATGCGTAGGGTGGGCAATGCTTCCCCCACGCAGTTATATAGACCTTGTTTAGAAATAAAAGTTTAGTCGTCAATTTTATCCATTAATATTCTGGATAAATTTGCTGATTTTTCTGTTATTTGACTATTTGGTTGATTACACTGCTCAATAGTCATTGTTAATATATTGATAAATTGTTGTTGCTGTTGCTGCATTCCTTCTAAAATTAAACTGACTTCATCTGCGACTTTTTCAAAAGCCAGCCTTAATCCCTGTTTGAGTCCTTTTAATGCGGCTTTTTCAATCGAAGGTTGCATTTTTTTATGAATAAAATAGGGAAATAACCAACTAATTAAAATTAATAAGATACTGTGCGTTGCAAAATTTAGCCCTAAATATTTTTGATGGTCTTGCGCGCCTTGATAAAATCCTAATAATAATTGATAACCCACGACACTCATTGTAATCAGAGGCAGTATAATTTCACAAAAATGACTCAATTTTAATAAAAATCTATGGAGCGTATTACCAGGATTAATTAATGCCTGTCGACAACTCAATTCAACTTGTGAGTCAATAATTTGACCAATATTAACCCGTATTGGCTGTAAACTTTCACGTAGTGGAATGGTTGCAAGCTTTAATTGGTCGGCAGTTAATATCAATTCATCTAAGGTATCATCGAAACGATTTTTCGCCCACTCATCCCACAAATAAAGGGGGTTCTTTTTTGCTAATAATTGGGCATCTTTTTCCGCATATTGATTGGCATACTGGGTTAATCTCCAAGCAAAACCTTTATTTAGAATAATTTCGACTTGTTGCCATTGTCGTTGCCAATCTTGATTTAATGAGTTAAAGCCTGCCTCTGTTCCTAATAGCGGTAAATAGTGCTGTAATATTTGTTGTAATTGTAATTTTTTCACCTGCAAACTATGTTGTTCCAACTGTTTTACACTTTGTTCTGTTGCCAATGTTTTAATACTATCTAATAAAGGCTTAAATTCATTGTCGTGTTGGGCAATGCAACTATTGCGAAAAATAAGCGGATTATTAAAACCTACTTGCGATAGTTGTTTTTTGAAATCATCATATTGCTCGGGTTGCCCTAAGTCCCATTGATTGAAAACAAAGACCCAGCCATGATTTTGTCCTTCGGCTAATAATAGTTTCCAAGCCTCATTATCACGGTAACGATCAGGGCTTACCACATAAATTAGAACATCTATATGGGGTAACCAGTGTAAAACAAGATTTTTATTTGCCGATTCTGTGCTATCAAAATCGGGCATGTCAATCCAAATAATATTTTGATGGGCAATATCAGTATGCTGAGAAATTTTAATTTTATCTAATGGAAGATGAATTGGTAAATTTTGAAGCGATAGCGATTGATGATGATATAAAGTGACTCCAAGTGATGTGGGTCTTTCTATCCCCGTTTTTGCAATTTCCTGACCGACTAAACAATTTAATAAGCTACTTTTTCCAACCCCTGTGCCGCCCATAAAAGCAACAATTAACGGACGATCCTCTATTGATGATAGCAATGATTGAGGCGTATTATTTTCCAACGTTAACAGGGGATTAAGTTGTTCTGCTTCTAGCCAGTGACTATCAAGCAACTGTAATGCCCAGTTTTTACTTTGTTGTACTAACTTAGAGTAATCGTAATCCATGTTTCTTTTCTACACGCTGTTTTTCGGCAGTGGCTAACTGCTCAGGGGAAATATTAAAGTGACGACTATCGGTCATTTGTTCGGGTAATTGATAAAGCCAATGTTGCAAGCAATCTAAAAAAAGTTGTTGTTTAACGGTTTCAAGTTGGTGCTGTTTTAATCGTGCTTCGGTTTTACGCATATAACTTCCTATCGCTGTTTCAGTTAAAAGCGACGTTAATGATAACATCGCAGGCGTAATCACAAAATCATGGATACCAATACCGCCTGTTTGAATAACCAAAGCAATCGCTGCGGCATCTGCCGTAATGCGTGTGGTGCGTAAGCTATTTAATATTAAAGGTTTTTGTTGTAATTTTTTATACAACTGATGTGCAGTTACCTCAACATCTTGTTGAAACGAATGATGATAAATATCTGCTTGCTGTTTAAAGGCTTCAAGCATCTCATTTCGCTGTGATCTTAATAAACGATAATTTTCCCGCCACCAACTATTTTTACGACTCTCTGTATCTATTTTATCTAAAAGGCGTTCACTGAGTTGAATTAATAAATGTTCGGCTTGTTGATTAAGTAATACCAGTTCTTGTGACTGATAAACGCCTAGACGGTGAGACTTTTTTAAACTTAATAATTGCCTGACTGGCCACGTCAATAGACGGCGAGTTTTGGTTAAGACGTTAGCAATGCCTGGGATTTCCAATAAATTTAATAATTCAATTAAAGCCTGTTGAAAGGTATCATAATAATGGGGGTGATTAAGGTAATTATTTTGATAGCCGATGAGTGCGTTATCAATGTGTTTTGAAACTAAACGCTGCCAGTCCTCAGCCGCTTGATGTTCCGCAATAATAGGAGCTAACCACGCTGACCAATGTTGATGAATAAGATTAGCTTGATAACGAAAATGATTACGTTTCACCGCTTTTTTTGCTAACTGATAAATAAGCTTTTCATGCTCAGGTTGCCAAAATGGTTTTCCTGTTTGTTTATGATAAAACAAAGGCATCACTTCAGGAAAAACATCACCACGCGCTTGCTGCCATTTTTGTTTAAGCGAGCGAATAATTAAATTTTCAGACCCCTCAGGCAATTTATTAACACAAATTAAGGTCGGCTGATTAAAAGCTTCAATCATTGACATCATTTCCCAGACCGATTGGTCGGCGTATTTTTCTTTACTGAGTACTAAAATGATAATATCGGCTAAAGCAATGGTACGAATAACCCCCTCTTTATAATCAGGAGCATTAATAGAGTCAAAATCAGGGGTATCCCATAAAATACAAGGCGGGAGTAAGGTGGCTTCCTCTAAATTTTCAGACAAGGCAAAACAATCATAGCGATTATGGGTTAATTCACTCGGTCTTAATTGCTGATAGCGACCAAAATAATGCTGTAGAGCCGTTGATGCCGCCAATGAAACCCCTGCACAAAACCCTTGAGGATGAACGGTATAACCTGCTAATGCACTGACCCCTGCTAAATTATTATTTAACAATAAATTACAAATAGAGCTTTTACCTGCTTGGGTTGGCCCTATCACCGCTATTTGCAACGGTAGCTTAAAATCTGCCTCTAAAAGCTCACCTTTACGAAGGAACGCCTCTGCAAAAATAAGTTGCTCATGACGTTGCTGAAAGGTAATTGCCAACGCACTTTTATTATCTAATTGGGATAAAAGTGTTTGATAACGTTGTCTTAAAAGAGAGATAAAGTTCAGCATAAACAGTAAGCTTAGGTTTATAATACCCGAGTATTTTACTTTGGTTTGTAGTATAACTAATAATTATATCAATCTATTTTAACAAAGTAGTTTAATAATTTTTGAGGATGAATAAATGAACAAAGTTTCCATGTTAGTAATTTTTATTATAACGCTTTCCTTGTTTGGTTGTAGTAAAGGGAATGAGGTAAGTGGTCGTAGTATGAAGAGCGCGTATCGTTCCGTCAATTACATTAAGAGTCGTCTACCTGAAGAACAGCGGATAGAATTTGAACTTTCTTTTTGGGCATTGCGCGATGCAATTAGAAATAAAGGGGATTTTTTAGATAAAGTCGGGGGTAAAACGCCTGAGCAGTTAATTGAATTGGGTAAAGAATTATTTCAAAAACGTAAAAATGAAGGCTATGAAAAATATCAGCAATTTAGTAGCTGGGATCAAATGATTAGCCATTATACGCAAGAAAGATTAGATCAGAACAAAAAACATAAACGGGTTAATTCAGAAGATACGAAAAACAGCGTACTTTATAATTTATAAGTAAAGACTGGATTGGTTTTTTTAAATAAATTAATCCAGTAAATTGTTACTTGCCATTTTGCTGTTTTAATAAATCACGGGCATGTTTTAATTCCAAATGATTAAAAATTCGTGCTTTAACAATTGCGGTATTAATGGGCTTGGTAATGTAATCAATTGCCCCACATTCTAATCCTGCCGCTTCATCGGCATTATCAGATAAAGAACTAATAAAAATAACAGGAATTTCTTTTGTTACAGGGTCTTTTTTTAAGTGTTCACAGGTTTGATAACCACTCTGTTCAGGCATAATCGCATCTAATAAAATTAAATCTGGTTGTTGCTTTTGCGCTAACTCAAGCGTTTTTTTTCCATCCAACGCAAATATTATTTCATAATCTGCTTCCAGAATATTCATCAGTAATTTTATATTCAATGGATCATCATCGACAATTAAAATTGTACTTTTAGTCATTTTCAACCTCTATTTGTTCAAGTAACACTTGTAATTTATTTAACGATTCATGGGCTTGTTGATAATTTAATTGATTAATTGCCGTTGTAATTTGCTGTACGATTGGAAGATATTCATCGGCTTGTAAGCATTGAGTCAAATGTTGGCTATCTTTTTTTGCCGCATAATTATGAGAGAGTAGATTTGAAGAGAGGCTAGATAAAATTTCATTGAGTTGAGGGATTGTTTTTAGCTCAGACTGTGACCTGTTCTCGTCATCTGATGCCTCATTATTTTCTTGACTAATTAGCGACATAATTGTATTAGTTTCATCAATCAATTTATTAAAAAGTTCTGATAATACGTGTTTATTCGCAAATGTTGCGATGTTTTGCTCAATATCTGTTGCAATATCAAAAATAGTTTGAAAGCCTAGGTTTCCTGCTGTTCCTTTAAGGCGATGTAAAGATAGCATTGCGGCTTCATATTCGTTATTTACTAATAAATCTTTAATACTTTCAACTGTTTGTTTATGTTCTCGATAAAAATCATTCAACAACGCTTGATACAGAGCATAATCCATATGAAGGTTATTTGCATTTTGCCGTAGAAAGGTATGCGGCATTGTTTTTTCTTGAATTGCTACGGTTTCTTTTTTTAAAGGGGGCTGTTTTTCAGGTAACCAC
>CAYROI010000042.1:12509-18145 GCA_964425835.1 uncultured Methylococcaceae bacterium | reverse complement strand
CTCTAGGTTTCACCTTTAATGTCACCCCTGTTTCTCGCATTTGAATCGTATTACTAGTCGTTCCTGTATCTGTGGTTAATTCTGACGTCCTAACGGGAATTTGTTCCCCCACTTGAATCACCGCCTCTTGATTATTCAGTACCATCAGCGAGGGGGCTGAAATAACATTAATTTTATTATCTTTTGCCTCAGCACTTAAAACTGCGCGGATATTATCAGAACTACTAGCAAAAGAATAACCAAAACCTGGATTAATCGCCGTTGCCGCTAATGTCGCTAAATCCGTTAAACCCACCCCAGAGCCACTACTAACTCCATTCCTCCCCCCGTTATTGTGGGTAAAATACCATCGAATCCCATAACGTAATTCATCCGTTAAGGTTACTGAAATAATCGTGGCATCAATTAAAACTTGTAATGGCATAACATCTAATTGCGCAATCACATTTTTTAACATTTCATATTGTGGTTGCGTTGCGGCAATAATTAATGAATTATTCGTCACATCCGCAACAATATTAACCCCGTCTAATTCTTCAAGACTACCAATAGATCTACTTGAATTCGAGATAGGTTTTTTAGGCGTTATTCTATTTTTGTTATTAATAGTGCCTTCTTTGACCCCAGGTGCAAGGGATTTATTCTTAGTTTTAGTACGCCCCGAACCCTTAATAATCTTAGAAAGGGTGTTAGCTAAATCTTCCGCATCAACGTGCTTGACCGCATAAACAATAATGCCATTACTACTGGAAGTATTGGTTTTATCTAAACGTGCAATCCATTTTTCAACCGTTTTTAAATAATTAACTTGAGGGGTAATTGCCATGACGGCATTTAATCGCTCAATGGCAACAAAACGTAATAGCCCATTTAAAGGGGCTTTTTCACTGGTATCAAGCATTAAATTTAATTCTTCAATAACGGTTTCCGCTGATGCTTTTTGAAGCGGAAATAACCCAAATGACATTCCATCCATCACATTAACATCAAAGGTATGAATCATCTCCATCGCTTGTTTTAATTCTTGCCCATGCCCTGCAAGAACCATCACATTACGGCTTTTATCTAAACGTAACACCGCCGTATCTGACAAAACTCCTTTTAATACTTCTGCCATATCCATCACACTCACATACGCCAATGGGATAACTAAAACTTGATGCCCTGGGGGTAAATTAGCAATATTTTTGGCAGAGCTTACTTTTGAAAAAGAATTTGCCGTTTGAATAGGCTCAATATGATAAACATTATTATTTTTAACCAATGCTGCACCATTCATTTTTAGCAACATTTCTAACGTTGGTAAAACCTCAGATTTCGCAATAGCCTTGGTGGTTTTAATTGTAATGCTTCCCCTAACATTAGGACTCACGACATAATTAACCTTAAGAATATCCCCTAAAATAACTTTAGCGACCTCCTCTATTTCAGCATTAGTAAAATTTAAATTATATTTACCCGCTCTAAATCCTGTTTGTGGTTGCTTCGTTAAAGCTTTATCTGATATAAACGCCCCTGTTCCAGGATAAATTTCCGCTTTAATTGGCGCATCTTCAACCACAACCGCCTCTTTGTTATCTTTTTCAGGCGCAATATCAAGTTTTGCTTTATTCACTTGTAAAGGCAAACTATCCAAAGGAATCTTTTTACCAACATCAGGACCTAAAAATTCACATCCTGATAGCAGTAAAATTGTCAGTATAATTATATTTTTACCTTGAATAGTCTTCAATTTAGTCATTACATTTTTTGTCGGGTTAATTTCGAGCCGTAGCGTAAGCATAGTCCATTCTACGGCGTAATTTTTTAAAAAATAGCGTTAGCGTTATTCTTGAATTATTTCAATACGGGCAAATTTTCGTTTACCCACTTGATAAACATGCTGACTATTAATAGCAACCATTAGTTTCAAATCTGACACTTTTTCCCCATCAATTTTTACAGCCCCTTGTTTAATCATCCGCATGCCTTCTGAAGTCCCTTTAACAAGTCCTGCTTGTTTTAAAATATTCGCAATGGCAAGCGTTTCCGTTGCAATCTTAATAGTCACCTCATCCATTTCATCAGGTATTGCGCCCCGTTGAAAACGCGCCTCAAAATTTTCCAAGGCTTTTTTAGCCGCATTTCGGTCATGAAAACGCGCAATAATTTCTTGCGCTAATAAAACTTTATAATGTCGTGGATTTTCCCCTTGCTCACAGTTTATTTTCCATTGATTAATTTCAGAGAGCGGTCTAAAACTTAGTAATTCAAAATAACGCCACATTAACTCATCAGAAATCGACATAATTTTACCAAACATTTCGTCGCTAGGTTCAGAGATACCAATATAATTATTTAAGGATTTAGACATTTTTTGAACGCCATCTAAACCTTCTAAAATAGGCATCGTGATAACCACTTGCGGCTTTTGTCCATAAACTGTTTGTAATTGTCGTCCAACTAATAAATTAAATTTCTGATCTGTCCCACCTAACTCAACATCCGCCTTCATTTCAACTGAATCATAGCCTTGTATTAAAGGATATAAAAATTCATGAATGGCAATCGGTTGCCCGCCTTTAAAACGTTTATTAAAATCATCCCGTTCTAGCATTCTAGCAACCGTATGTTTTGCTGCTAACTGAATTAAATCCGCCGAAGATAGCGCGCTCATCCAAGTCGAATTAAATAATACTTCGGTTTTATCAGGATCTAAAATTTTAAAAACCTGTTCTTGATAACTTTTAGCATTTTCTAACACCTCCTCACGTGTTAAAGCTTTACGCGTAATATTTTTCCCCGTAGGATCGCCAATCATCCCCGTAAAATCACCAATTAAAAATAAAATATGATGCCCTAAATCTTGGAATTGTTTTAATTTATTAATTAAAACCGTATGCCCTAAGTGCAAATCGGGTGCAGTCGGGTCAAAACCTGCCTTAATTCTCAACGGTCGATCAAGCTGTAACTTTTCAATCAATTCCTTTTCAACTAAAACTTCATCCACCCCACGGCTCAAGGTTTCAAGAACATTTCCCTGCATTATTTTCTCCGATAAATTTAAAATTAATAAGCCCTATTATAAGGTGAGTTAAAGTTAATTGCTGGAAAAATAACTGGTGAATAGGCTATAATTCGATAAGGCTAGGATGATTTATTTTATTATTTCTTCATTGCCTATTTTTTTAACTACCTGAAAAAATACTTGTGAAAACCAAACTGTATCAATCTTTATTTTTAGGAATTACTTCCGCAATCGCAGCCAGTGCAAGTTATGCCCTGATTACGCCACAAAATAAGACACAGGCTAGTATGGAAAACTTGGCTACAACGGCTACTGCACTCCCTTCAATTTATGAAACCACTGCAAATTTTTTAGGACAGACCGCAGAACTAGAAGAACCGATAAAACCGCGACATATTGAGCATAAAATTCAGCCAAATGAAACGCTTTCCTCTATTTTCCCACTTTATAATCTTAGCAATAAAACCCTTGAAAAAATCACCAAAGCCAATAAAATAGGCGCGCGTTTTGCCGATTTAACCGTTAATAACACCCTGATTATTGATCTTGATGACAACTACAAACTTCAACGCTTAATTTATAAAAAAGACATTGTAAACACACTGGTTGCTACCCGCAATGCAGATGGTTTTGATGTTCGTATGGATAGCAGACCCTTAGATAAGCATGAAACCTTAGCACAAGGCATCATAAAATCTAGCCTATCAGCTGATGGGGCAAAAGCTGGGCTATCAACAAGTATCATTAACAAACTCGCTGATAAAATATTTGCTTGGGATATAGATTTTAATAAAGACTTACACCCTAATGATAAATTTACGGTTATCTATGAAGAAACATCTGTTGATGGCAAACGCTTAAAAACAGGTGAGATTTTAGCCGCAGAATTTGTTATTAGCGGTAAATCTTATTCTGCTATTCGCTATAAAGACAAAGAAGGCAATATTGAATATTATTCACCACAGGGTAAAAATGTTGTCCGCAAAACCCGTAAAACTTTTTTGCGTAGTCCCATTGAATTTGCCCGAATCAGCTCACCATTTAATCTTCATAGAAAACATCCTGTCTTAAACCGTATTCGCGCCCATAAAGGCGTTGATTATGCGGCAAGAAGTGGCACACCTATTAAATCAATCGGTGATGGTAAAATTATATTTAGAGGACGTAAAGGTGGCTATGGAAACGTAATCATTGTCAGTCATAGCAAAAAATATAGTACCTTATATGCACACATGTCCAAATTTAATGGTAAATATAAATTAGGCAGTACAATTAAACAAGGCAACATCGTTGGCTATGTGGGTCAAACTGGGCTTGCAACAGGTCCCCATTTACATTTTGAATTTCGGGTTAATGGCGTACAAAAAAATCCTTTAACGGTAAAATTACCACGGACACAGGTTAAAGAAGATAAAACTTTCTTAGCTCGTTTCAAAAAACAAACCCAACCATACATTGATCAACTTAACCGAGCAACCACTGAAACGGCTAAAATTAAAGTTGATAAATTATTTTCTAAAAAAATTCGAAAAATTTAAAAACTTTTAATGGCAGAGTTGTATATTGGACTAATGTCTGGGACCAGCGTTGACGGTATTGACGCTGGTCTTATTGATTTTAGCCCTAAAAATAAGAAACCTAAATTAATCGCCTTCGAATATCTTCCTTTTTCATCAACACTAAAAAATAAAATTGAAGCATTGACTTCAATAGCAACCGTCTCCTTACAAGATTATGGCAAATTAGATTGCGAGCTAGGGTATTTATTTGCCCGAGTAGTCAATAACCTTCTTAATAAAGCCAACACTCACCACTCAAAGATTATTGCCATAGGCAGTCATGGGCAAACACTCTATCACGCGCCTAATCATCCCTTTCCTTTTTCACTGCAAATTGGTGATCCTAATATTATTGCGGAAAAAACAAAAATCACCACCGTTGCAGATTTTCGCCGCCGAGATATAGCGGCAAAGGGTCAAGGTGCGCCGCTTGCCCCAGGATTTCATCAGGCTATTTTTAAATCTTTTCAAAAAAAGACATGTATTGTCAACATTGGAGGGATTGCAAATATCACGGTTCTTTCTAAGAAAAATTTAATCGCCTTTGATACAGGAACAGGTAATACCCTAATGGATTATTGGTGTCAAAAAAAGTTGAACCAAGCTTATGATAAAAATGGAAGTTGGGCAAAAAGTGGTCAAGTTATTCCTGCACTACTAAATAATTTTAAGCAAGCGGATTATTTCAAACGGCCGCCCCCTAAAAGTACAGGGAAAGAATATTTTTCAAGTGAATGGTTAGAACAACATTTAACTGAATTTAGTGCTTTTCCAGCACAAGATGTACAAGCCACTTTATGCCAATTAACCGCTGATAGTATTATCGAAGCGATTCAAAAATACGCAGGATCAATAGATGAATTATTAGTTTGTGGCGGGGGCGTACATAACCTGCATTTATTAAATTTATTGGGGACACAAGACTATCAAGTCCATTCAACGACTAAACAAGGAATTAATCCTGATTATGTTGAAGCGATGGCATTTGCTTGGCTTGCTAAACAAACGATGAATCATTTAGCGGGTAATCTTGTTGAAGTGACTGGCGCGAATACACCTGTCATATTAGG
>CAYROI010000042.1:9034-12409 GCA_964425835.1 uncultured Methylococcaceae bacterium | reverse complement strand
AAGCCCCTTGATTACAGGCTCAATTTCTTTAAAATCCCAATCAAAATTAAGGTTGGGGTCTCGCTTTTCAATCGCCGTTAAAACAGGTTGGTAACTTTTTTCTACCGCCGTGAGCCAGATTAAAAAATGGGCAACTGAGAATTCGTCTGCGTTATCGCCCACTAATTTTAAAATTTTATTAATATAGTGCTTACAAAGTTCGGTATCTTGCTGTATTAAAGCAAGTTCTGCAATATTGGTTAATGCTAATAAAAAACTAGGTTCAATTTCTAATGCTTTGATGAATGCAATTTTAGCTTCTTGATAGTTTCCCTGTTGGAAGAACGTTGTCCCCATATTATTCCATGACTTTTCATGTAAGGGATTCATTTCCAGTTGATATTTATAAGCATCAATCGCTTGATCTAAGCGACCTAATTTTTTTAATAGCCCGCCCATATTGTAGTAAGCTGTTTGATGGGTTGGGTTATCTATTAATTTTTGTCTGTAAATTGCGACCCTTTCTTCTAAGTCTTCTTTTTGATCTAGTTCCACATTATTACCTTATCTTAAGTTTTTGGTTTTTTGGTAATAAAAATACAACGAAAATGGCTGCCCATTCCCACTTGACTATTAATCTCTAATTTGGCTTCATGACGCATTAATACATGTTTGACAATAGCAAGACCTAATCCCGTTCCTGTTAATTTACGATTTCTTTTTACATCAATTCTAAAAAATCGCTCAGTTACTCGCGGAATATGCGCTAAAGCGATCCCTTCACCGTTATCAATGACATCAAAATATAATTCATTCCCTTGTTTTTTCCAGATAACTTTTACGGTTGAATCAGTAGGTGAATATTTTAAAGCATTGTTGATTAAGTTACTAAAGGCACTGCGTAATTCTTCTTTATTACCAATTAAACCTATGTCGGTCTCTAACTGTAAATCAATTCTTGAGTTTATACTATCGGGGCTATGTTCATTACAAATGGTTTGAATTAATTCGACAACATTGACATCACTTGTTTTTTGTTGCTGCGTTTCTAGCCGTGCTAATAATAATAAATCATTAACTAAGTATTGCATCCGTTCTGTTTGTGCAGACATTTGTGTTAAGGAATGTTTTAAAAGTTGAGATTCATAATGATGTTCACTATCTTCTAAGGTTTCCAGATATCCTTTTAATACCGTCAGCGGCGTTCTTAATTCATGAGACACATTAGCCACAAAATTTTTCCGCATGACTTCCATTTTTTTTTGCTGAGTGACATCTTGGGCAATCAATAAGCGTTGTCCTGCCCCATATTTAACTAAGCGTAATTGTAATATTAATTGAGGATCAACAGGTGAGTGAATAACAAGCGGTTCATGTTCTTGGCTATTTTTGAGATATTGACTAAATTCAGGTTGTCGAATAAGATTGGGGATGCGTTGACCTTTATCTTTCTTATTTAAACCTAAGATTTTTTTAGCGAGTTTATTTGACCATTCAATTTCATTATTTTTCCCTAAAACAACTGCCGCATCAGGTAATACGTCGGTTGATTGACGAAATTGTTTTATCATTTTGCTAAGTTGTTTTTTACGCTTTTTTTTGGCGGCTCTAATACGATAGAAATGATAATAAATATCTTCCCAAATGCCCGATCCTGTGGGAATCCCGCCGCCAGCCCCACGGCTTAACCAATGTTCTAATTGGGTAATTAAAATAGCTTGGCGAATCAATGCCCCCAAGAATATTAAGCTGAGCATTTGCGGAAAATAACCGATGAAGGTACTTAGAATTGCCGCAAAAATAATCAGTAATAATAACTTTAGGATTTCTTTTCGCCAAGCCCACATTCATTTAATCCGTGAGCGAAAAACGATAACCAAATCCACGAACAGTTTGAATGAGTGTGTCACATTGATACTGGGCTAAAGTTTTTCTTAAACGGCGAATATGTACATCGACTGTGCGTTCTTCAACATAAGTATTACGTCCCCAAACATAATCTAATAATTGCGTACGCGTATAAACTTTATCTTGATGAGTCATAAAGAAGTGCATTAATCGAAATTCAGTGGGGCTAAGGTTTACATTTTGATTGTCAATGCTTAGACGATGCTGTTCTTGGTCTAAATTAATTCGGCCTACTGTAAGGGGTGCGGCTTTTTCCTTGGGTGTGTTTCGACGCATGATCGCTTTAATCCGCGCAATTAATTCTTTAGGTGAAAAAGGTTTGGTCATATAATCATCAGCACCGCAATCTAGCCCTTTGATTTTATCTTCTTCTTCCCCTCTTGCCGTTAATAAAATAATGGGGATTTGTTGATACAAATCATCTTTTTTTAAATGTTGGGTTAATTTTATACCACTGATTCCAGGTAACATCCAATCTAAAACTAATAAATCTGGCAATGTATTATCTGCTAAAAATTGTAAAGCTTCTTCTGCATTTTCTACTGCTAAAGCATTTAATCCTGATTGCTTAAGAACCATTACTAACATTTCTCTAATGGCATCTTCATCTTCAACGATAAGAATGGTCAATTCCATACAGTAAACTCGCTTAAAGTTATGACTGAACTTTTTGGTTTAATTCCTCAGCAGAAAGATGACGAACATCTTCACCTTTAACCATGTAAATGACATATTCACTAATATTACAAGCATGATCGCCAACACGTTCTAAAGCTCTTGCTGCCCATAATAGGTTTAATGAACAACTAATATTTCTTGGGTCTTCCATCATTTTCGTAATCAATTGGCGGACAATACTTTTATATTCTCGGTTTACTTTTTTAACTTGTTTACTAATGCTAATCACTTCATGAATATCCATCCTTGCAAACGCATCTAAAGCATCGTGGAGCATGGCACTCACCATATCGACAATATGTTGCAATTCATAATATTGGTTATGACTTTCAGCGTCTGCTAAATGAAGCGTCATTTGCGCAATACGTTTTGCCTGATCGCCAACCCGTTCAATTTCAGTAATGGTTTTTATAACCGAGATTAATAGACGTAAATCAAAGGCAGCAGGTTGACGCAGTGCAATAATTTCAATACATTCACGATCAATTTCTAATTCTAAATCATTGACCCGATCATCTTGCTCAATCACCGTTTCTGCCAATTCCATATCACCTTCTGAAAATGCTTGGGTTGCTAAAGTAATTTGTTGTTCGACTAACCCCCCCATCGTCAAAACTTTATTGCGTATATCTTCAAGTTCACGATTAAATTGCTCAGAAATGTGATGCCCTATTTTACTATTTTCCATTGTTTTTTACCTTAACCGTAACGACCTGTAATATAGTCTTCTGTTTGTTTTTTTGAAGGATTGGTAAATAATTGATTGGTCTGACCAAATTCAATTAATTCTCCCATATACATAAAAGCGGT
>CAYROI010000042.1:5236-8934 GCA_964425835.1 uncultured Methylococcaceae bacterium | reverse complement strand
TTTATCATAAATATTTTCGCCTTCTAATAAAATTTCACCCTCAATTCTTGCACTATCGACTAAATCATTCATGCGATTAATGCTACGTAATAAAGTTGATTTACCACAACCACTAGGGCCAATATAAGCCGTTACTTTCTTTTTCGGCATTTTCATATTAACGTTAAATAACGCTTGTTTTTCACCATAGAAGAAATCTAAATTTTTAACTTCGATACAGGTTGTCTCATTTTCTAATTGCGCCTTTTTTGGCTTGTCCTCCAAAGCGTTAATATTAATAGCATGCGTGTGAATTTGTTTTACTGACATAATTAAATTAATTCGTAAACTGAAATTTAGGCGGTGAATAACGATATTCTAAATCGTTGTCAAATTTTACGGTTAAACTTCTAACTGCTTTATAATGTGACATCTTCATGGTTTATTTTCCAAAAGATAAAATACGTTAGAAATATTACAATTAGATGTCAGCCTAAGTTATTTTCTAATTAATACACATCTCTGACATAACGTTTTTCTTTTTTAAGTTGATTAACGTAGTCAATCGCTTCATCTGCAGATTTATTACCGTGCTTGCTAATAATTTCATGCAAAGCTTTATCAACATCTTTTGCCATACGATAAGCATCCCCACAAACAAAGAAATATCCCCCTTGTTCTAACCATGCAAAAACTTCTGCGCCCTTTTCGCACATTCTATCTTGTACATAAATTTTTTCTGCTTGGTCACGGGAGAAAGCTAAATCTAAACGATTTAAGACCCCATTTTTTTGCATGACTTCTAATTCATCTTGATAAATAAAATCAGTCTCTGCATTTCTATCGCCAAAAAACAGCCAGTTTTTCCCCTTAGCTTTTCTAAATTCACGTTCCTGTAGGAAAGCACGAAAAGGGGCTATGCCTGTTCCAGGACCTACCATAATCATGGGTAAACTATTATCTTCGGGGACTCTAAAGCTTTTATTCGGCGTAAAAAAGACTTTAACGGCAGTACTTTCGCCAACAATATCAGCTAAATAAGTAGAACAAACACCTTTATGCTCACGTCCTTGCGCTTGATAACGGACACTGGCTACGGTTAAATGGACACTTTCGGGATACATTTTCCCACTAGAGGCAATAGAGTAAGCACGGTGTTGTAACGGTTTCAAAAGGGCGATAAATTCTGCCGCAGAAAATTCTATTTTAGGGTTTTCTAATAATAAATCTAAGCTATCCCGCCCCCATAAGTAATCATTAAGCTTATTTTTATCATCCGATTCTAACAATTGATTTAATACTTGATTACCTGAACGTTTAGCAATTTCTACTATCAATTCTTTGCTAGGTAATTTAATTTCAAAATGGGTTTGTAAGGCTTCACACAAACGCATTAACTCGCCATTAATGGGTTCATCTTCATCACCATTACAACCAATAGCTTGAATAATTTCCTCAACTAATTCAGGGCAATTTGTTGGAATAATACATAAAGCATCCCCTGCTTCATAATTTAGCCCTGAACCTGCAATAGAAATTTCATAATGACGGGTTTCTTTTGATGAATTTTCAGCTGTAATAATTTTATTCAACGTCATTGTGGCAGGAAATGGATTTTTACGCGTATATGCTGGCTTATTACTAGCAGGCGATTCATTATCAATTAGATTAACTGTTGAACCATCAGACATAAGTGGAATAACGCTACTTATCCACCTTTCCGCAGGGTCTTCAAAATCAACATCACAATCAATGCGTTGATAAATTCGGGTTGCACCGAGTGCTTCAAGGCGTTGATCCCAATCTATACCTGCCTGACAAAATAAATCATAACTGGTGTCACCGAGAGCTAAAATGGCATAATGGGTATTTTCAAAATGTGGCGCATCTTCACTTATTGCCGTCTCCCAAAGCATTTGTGCATTATCAGGCATTTGCCCTTCACCATAAGTACTGGTAATAATAAGCAAAAACTCCATCACTACCATCTCAGCAATTTCTACCTCATCCATACTTTTAACAATTGGGTTTAAACCATGCGTTTTGGCAACATTTGCGGCATCATGGGCAACGGATTCAGATGTCCCTGTTTGACTGCCATAAAGAATATTAATAACTCGTGCATTTGCGGCTTGCTCTGCACTATTACTTTGTAGCATATGGCTGTGCATTCCTGCAAAAAAACCTGTGAGCCATGCGCGTTGAGTATCGGAATAGGGAGCGTTGTTTAGAATTTTCAGTGTTTTCATTTAAATTAAGATTCTTACATTTATTGGTTTGTAGACTACGCTATATTGTATTTTAAATCCTTATTAGATAATAGGTTAGTATTAATTGATAACGACTTCTTTTTATCACCATTTGAGCTTGTTATTCTAGAAAAGTTTTTATTTTTTAATCATTATTAATTAAATCTACGCTAAAAACCCAATTTTATTTTATTTGTTTAGAGATTAATGAGTTGTTAGAATATAAAAACTTTCGTCAGCTAAAACTGACACTCGTAAATTTAAATAAAAGAAAAATGATTAAAAATCTAACTGTTATAATATTTATTTCATTTTTAGTCGGTTGTGCAGGCTCTCCAAAAACAAAGCTAATTGAAGAGACATCACTAACCTTAAAAAATACTATTTTTGCAAAAAAAAACTTATTCAATTCATCAGAATGTTCAGTCATTCCTCTAACAAAAGAAGAAAAATCTATAAAACGTTCAATGGTGTTATTGGAACATTTTTTTGAAGAATGGAAAAGCGTTAAATATAGAATGGGTGGACTAAATAAACAAGGAATTGATTGTTCAGGTCTTGTTCAATTAATGTTTCAAAATCAGTTCGATGTTAAAATCCCTCGCACAACGGGTTCACAAGTAAAGTTAGGAAAAACCGTTTCTAAGAATAAATTAAAAGCAGGGGACTTGGTCTTTTTTAAAACAAACAGGCACACGCGGCATGTTGGTATTTATTTAAAAGATAATATTTTTATCCATACCTCATCAAGTAAAGGGGTGATGAAATCGCGCTTAAACCAAAATTATTGGGCTAAAAGATATTGGACAGCCAAGCGGATTGATTTTAAAGTGAGTGACTTCTTCAATGAAGTGATTCGCCTCGGGCAAGTTTAGGTAATTTCCCTTCTAACCCCATTGCAGCTTTCATAATTTTATTCTTAACAGGGTGTACGCGCTCGGCTAATCCCAGCCCTAAATTTCTCAAAAATTTGACGGGCGCAATTTTATTACTAAACGTACGATAAAAAATATCCATGACGGTCATCATTTTTAAATTTTCATTGCGGCGTAAATTCTCATAGCGTTTTAAAGTTTTCAGCTCCGCAATATTTTCGCCGTTTTTATTTGCTTCAATCAACACTTCTGCTAAAGCGGCCGCATCAAGCAAACCTATATTAACCCCTTGCCCTGCCAGTGGGTTTATCATGTGAGCGGCATCGCCTACTAATGCAATACCGTGTTTAACATACTGTTGTGCATGTTGACGTTTTAGTGGAAAGCTTGCTGTACCTAAAACTTGTTTTAGTTTTCCAAGACACGCTGGGAAATTATCGGTGAGTTCTTGCATTAGTGCTGAATAAGATAGGCTTTTTAATCGTCTAACCTCATCAGCCGAATTATACCAAACGATTGAACCATAATTACCCGTAAGCGGTAAAAATGCTTGAGGACCACTGGGAACAAAACGTTGCCAAGTTATATCTTGTTG
>CAYROI010000042.1:0-5136 GCA_964425835.1 uncultured Methylococcaceae bacterium | reverse complement strand
CCTAATTCATCATAATTAATATCATCACTACAAAATTCAGTATCCCCTGAGGTTTCAAAAACACGCATTCTTTTGAAAGGACAATAGCGGCGATTTAAAACACCTTGCCATGCCCCAATGGTTTCTAAAATATTTTTAGAAGCAATGCTCAGAGCGGAAACACGTAAGTCATGAGCTTGGTCATTTTCAAAGGTTTCAGGAATATTTTTTTCTATAATGGCAACTCGCAAGTGACTGCCACCCAGAGCACAAGCAACAGCAGCACCAACCATCCCACCGCCAACAATTACAATATCGAAATTTTGAGTCATTTGAATAATTTTAAAGTTAGTTTTTTTGAGTAAGGTTACCGCCCTATGTTAAAATAAAAGAGTTTCACTCAAACTTTATTTAGAAAAATGTTTGCATTTTAAAACCTTCACATAAGGTTACTTGGCAAGCAACACTATTTAGAACTCTACCATGCTATGTAAAAAAACACTACATAGGCTTGCTATTTAAAACAGATAGTTTTGATAAAACTGGGAACATGATTAAGAATCCCCCAAATACAGGCACAAATAAAATGCTTTATAACGCTGATTTATCGCAGGATAGCTGCGGAGTTGGGTTCATTACCCATAAACAAAGTAAACAAACTCATGATGTTTTAATTAAAACCCATGAAGGTCTTTGTACTATTCCTCATCGTGGCGGTATGAGTGCAGAAGGTGTTGGGGATGGCGCGGGGGTTAATATTGACTTATCGCTTAAATTTTTCCGTAAAATCACAAAAAACAACGCATTGAAATTAGGCGAATTTGGCGTTGCTAATTTTTTCTTTCCAGAAGATCATGAGCATCATGATTCCGATGCACGACTTTTAGTTGAAAAACATTTAAAAAAATTTGGTTTTCCGCTTATTAAATGGCGTAATGTGCCTGTTGATAATAGGGTTATTAATGAGGCTGCCATTAAAGCGCAGTTACCGATCAAACAAATTATTTTTAGTCGCCCTGAGCATTTAAAATCAGCAACACATGAAGAATTTGAAAGTCTTATTCAGCAAACTTTATTAGCCATTGAAGCGGAAGGATTTACTAACAGTGAATTAGAAGGATTTTATCCCCTGTCTATGAGTTCACGCACCCAAGTTTATAAAGCGCGTTTAAACTCGAATGAAGTCATCCCTTATTTTATAGACCTATACGATACTGACCACGAAATCAGCACTTTATTTTTTCATACGCGTTTTTCAACCAATACTGAACCTGCAACGATGATGGCGCAGCCGTTTCGTTATATGTCTCATAATGGTGAACTCAATACGGATAAAAAAAATAGATTGAGTGAAAAGGCAATTGCCAGTCATCATAATAGAACCATTATTTTTCCAAAAGGGCAGTCCGATTCTGGACGCTTAGACCAAACTTTAACCCGTCGAATTAATGAAGATGGCTTAGATATTGTTACCGCTGTCTTAGCGATGATGCCACCTGCATGGGAAAACGATACCTCATTATCAGAGGATGTTCGTGCAATGCTTGAGTATTTTAGTCTTTATGAAGAAAAAAATGATGGGCCTGCCGCCTTAATTTTTAATGATGGGATTCGTGTGGGGGCGCGTTTAGATCGTTTAGGATTACGTCCTTTGCGTTCAGTTGAAACGGATGATTATCTCGTGGTGATGTCGGAAGCGGGACAAATTGATTTCCCCCCAGAAAAGGTTTTAAGACGCGGACGTATTGAAGCGGGTGGAATGCTCTATTTTGACCATCAAACCCAAAAATCCTATGATAGCCACCAAGTAATGGAACGCTTGGCATCAGAAAAAAATTATAAAAAATTATTAGCCAATAGCTGTATTCATTTATCTGAATTAGACAAAATTGAATTTTCAGCTGTTGATAATCAACACAGTCTAACAATTGAACAACAACACACTGCCTATTCATTAAATCAAGAAAGTTTTAAATTCTTACTTGATCCAATGCTAGTCGTCGGCTTAGAAAAAGTCTCTGCAATGGGTTATGGCGTTGCGCCGAATGTTTTGTCAAAAGCTGAAGGCGGAATGTCACGTTATTTTAGTCAGCGTTTTGCACAAGTCACTAATCCTCCATTGGATTCTTTGCGTGAAAGTGATGGCATGACTTTACGGGTTGCATTAGGGGCTAAACCTAATTTTTCCAGTGAAGGTACGCAACAATTAGTGATTGATTCACCTGTTTTACAACGTTCTCAATTAGCCCAAATTTATCAACAGCAAGCGGTAAGTGTTGTTACCTTAGAAATGTTATATACGCCTGATTATGAAAATAAAGCGGCAAATGAGCAACAATTAGAACAAGCGTTATTAGCCATTTGTAATCAAGTAGAACAAGCGGCTCGTGATAATACGGGAATTATTGTTTTAAGTGATAAAAATATAAGTTCTGAGAACGCGGCAATTCCTGCTTTATTAATGATTTCAGCGGCGAATCAACGCTTAGTTAAACAGGGGTTACGGTTTAATTCCTCATTAATTGCAGAAACGGGACAGGCGGCAAGTCCGCACGATGTCGCCACTATTTTAGGCTTTGGTGCCTCTGCAATTTGTCCTTTGAGTATTCATAACCGAGTAATGACTCAATATCAAAGTGAAACCGAACAACAACAAGCGTTGGATAATTTTCAAAAAGGGGTGGCTAAATCGTTGATGAAAACCATGGGAAAATTTGGTTTATGTACCGCTGAAAGCTATATTGGGGGTGAATTTTTTGAATCAAATTATTTAGACACTAATGAGCCAAAATTAAACGATTATTTTCCTAATATTCACGCTTCAGTTGGCGGCGTACGGTATGCTGACCTTGCTGCCAGTGCAACAGAATGGCATCACAAAGCTTTAACTATCAACAATGAAAAAGATATTCCCTTTTTAGGTTTATTTAAAGAACGCCAAGAAGGGGCGGGGCATACGTTTGGTAATGTTTCTGTGCGTGAATATATTAAAATGACTGACGAAGCCATTTTATATATTCCTCAGCAACAATCCACCGTAGCAAGTGATACTGCTTATACTGATTTTGGCTATCAAAAACGCACAGCAGAACAAATAGATGCCTTTGGTGTCACCCCTGCTTATCGAAGTTTTGTTAAACACTTATATAGTGAGCGAGATTCACGCCCTGCGGCATTACGGGATATTGTTGATTTTCCAGCTGATATTTCTACAACCAATACGGTCGATGAATTTGACACCTTGTTAAATAAACAAAATTTACGCGGTAATAACAATTATTTAATTCGAGGCTTAAACGTTCAAGCAATAACAGATGGTTTTCAAATTACACTAACGACTAATAATACCAAAGAACGTTTATATGCCCTATTAACGCATTTTGAAAATCGTTTTGATAAAAATAGTTTTAATGCAACTTGTGATAAAGCACAAATAAAGCTTAACGAAATCAATAATGATTTGTTCGCAAATTATTTGGCCACAATAAAAACAGCACCTAATGCGATTGCATTAAATAATGTGCAGCCTGCCCATGAAATTACCGCAACCTTAGCCTCTGGCGCAATGAGTCACGGCGCGTTATTATCAGAAGCCCATGAAGCCGTTGCGATGGGAACAAATATTGCGGGGGCATTAAGTAATTCAGGCGAAGGCGGTGAACATTCCAGTCGTTTTGGTACGTTAAAATCCAGCAAAATAAAACAATTCGCTTCAGGTCGTTTTGGGGTTTGGGCAGGATATTTAGCAGATTCTAATTGTGAAGAAATTGAAATAAAAATTGCCCAAGGGGCAAAACCTGGAGAAGGCGGTCAATTGCCTGCGATGAAAGTGTCGGTTGAAATTGCCTCATTACGCGGGGGTACGCCAAAAGTTGAATTAGTTAGCCCACCGCCGCATCATGATACCTATTCGATTGAAGATTTAGGGCAATTAATTCACGATGCTAAAGCAGCACGGGTTAAAGTGGTGGTAAAACTAGTCTCCTCCGAAGGAATTGGAACGATTGCCGTGGGTGTTGCTAAAGCAGGTGCAGATGTCATTAATGTCGCAGGTAATTCAGGGGGAACAGGTGCTGCTGCGGTCACCAGTTTAAAACATACGGGACGTTCCCCTGAAATTGGGATTGCCGAAGTACACCAAGCCTTAGCAGTCAATGGTTTGCGAGATAAAGTCATTTTACGCTGTAGTGCGGCTCATCAAAGCGGCTTAGATGTGGTGAAATCAGCCATTATGGGCGCAGATTCATTTGAATTTGGCACAACCGCATTAATGATGTTGCGTTGTGTGATGGCAAAAAATTGTAATGTTAAATGCCCCGCAGGCTTAACGACCGCACATGAAGAATTTAAAGGTGATCCGCGCGTTTTAGCCCAATATTTTATGAATTTAGCCCATGAAGTCCGTGAAATTTTAGCTGATTTAGGTTATCAAAGTTTAGCCGCAATACGTGGACAAGCAGATTTATTGCACCTAATTAATCATCCAACCATGGTGGGACAATTAGATTTCACGGGATTATTAGCCCAAGTTAAAGTCGTTAAAATTGATCAACCCATTTATTTAGAAGCTAACTTTTCAATTGATGCCCTTATTATTGAACAAATTAAAACAAGGTTAATTGCCGAAAATAAATCACAAGTAATTATTGAGGGAGCTGAGTTTAAATTAAATAATTTGAATAAAACCGTGGGTGGACAAACCGCCATTGATATTGAACGCTTGTTACAGTATGAATTAAATGATACCGAACGCGCCGCATCACCGATTATTTATACCAATCAACATGGCAGACATTATTTTGCCCCTGATAGCGTTATTATTCGGACGACAGGCTCTGCTGGACAAAGTTATGCTGCATTTTTAAATGATGGAATGCGGATGGAGCATACAGGAACTTGTAATGATGGTGTCGGTAAAACCATGTGTGGTGGGACAATTATTGTTAAGTCACCGGGCGGTGGTTCAACAAATTCAGGTGAAAATGTTTTAATTGGTAACTTTGCCTTATTTGGTGCATCAGGGGGTAAAGTTTTTATTAATGGGGAAGGCGGTGATCGGTTTGCCGTCCGAAACTCAGGGGCAATGGCGGTTGTTGAGGGCGTGGGTGACTTTGGTTGCGAATATATGATTAATGGTACAGTCCTTAATCTTGGTGG
>CAYROI010000041.1:13079-18578 GCA_964425835.1 uncultured Methylococcaceae bacterium | reverse complement strand
TCTTTATGAATCACATGACAACTTAAACAACCCATTTGTTGAACCTCTTTTTTAGCGATTTTAACGGCTTTTTCCAATTTATGATTCATGGGGTGAATACCTTTTTTTAAGGCCTCTTTTTTATCTTTAGCAAAATATTTTTTATGACAATTTTTACATAATTGATCTTTTTTATATTCTTGAACCAGCGCAGGCGTATTCGGTTTTCCATCATGAATACTATGACAACTTAAACAGCCTAGTTTATGGATTTTTTTACCCGCGATGGTAACAGGTTTTTCTAATTTTTCATTAGTTGGATGAACACCTTTTTTAAGGGCTTCTTTTTCATCTTTCGCATGTTGGTGTTCATGGCAATCCATACATAAATCTTCAGATTTTTTCATATAATCAGGGAGTAAATCTGTGCCTAAACTACCATTATGGACTTTATGACAACTATCACAGGTAACTTTCGCTATTTTTTCCCCTTTCCGTTTAATTGGTTTTTCTAATTTCACATTAACAGGATGAATGCCTTTACGATGCGCATCTTTTTTATTTTTAGAATTTTGTTTCGCATGACATTGCACGCATAACGCGCCTTTATCTTTCGTGACTGCTAATAAGTCATTGCCTTTTCCCCCATGAATTTGGTGACAGCTTTGACAAATAATTTGACTTTGTGTGCTTAAACTCGCTAATGCTTTTTTTAACTCATCGGGTAAGCCTTTTTGTAATTCTTTTTCAGTGGCATAACCTAATTCGCCTTTTTTAGGCGGCGTTTTTAATTTAATTGCTAAGGGATGATTAATTCCACGATTTTTTTTATCTAATTCCCGCGCGTTTTTAGTTTTCGACTCGTGACAACGCTCACATAAATCGCCATCTTTACTACTCACTCGCAACCATGCGTTTTGATGTTCAACATATAACGTTTGCGCGCCTTTATCGCTATTATGTGGCGTATGACAGCTACTACATAACATTTCCTTATTTTTGGTAATCGGAAATTCTTTAGGCAACTTATCTTCACGCGCATTCATTTCCTTAAGCGTTAATTTATCCTTTTCTAAATCATAGATAGTGGGATGTTGATCGCCATGTTTAATCATGAATCGTGAATCTAAAATAACCCCGTGATGGCAGCTATAACACATTTCAAATGAGGCAACAGGGAGGACTTCATCCTTATATTTTTGGCTGTCTAATTGCTTTTCTTTTGCCCAAGATAAATGACAGGTGACACAATTTTTTTGTGACAGTGCGACAGGATGAGATTTAATTGGGGTTGATTGAATGGTTTTTTCATCAACATACGTTAAATTTAATTGATAAACACTATTTTCCTCAGCATCAACCACGTATAAATAATTTTTATATAAGGCAATCCCCACAGGAACTTTAAATTTTAATAAAGATTGGTCTGCCATTCTCAACTTATTAATAAAGGTATTATTATCAAATAATGAAATAGTGCCAAAATAACTATCGCTAACAAAAACAGTATCGCTCTTATCAATCGCAATGCCATTCGGGCGATAAAGTTCGTTTTTATCTAGCCCAAAACGTGAGATTTGAGAAAAAATTGTCCTGTTTTATGAAAAATTTGCACGCGTCCATTCAGTACATCAACAATATGCAAATAACCATCACGATCAGTCGTTATTTGCCAAGGATATTGAAATAAGCCCGCTGTTTCCCCACGTTTACCAAAACAACCAATTAAGACTTGGGTTTTAAAATCGGTTTTACAAATTCGATGATTGGCACGATCACCCCAATAAATATGGGTTTCATCCATAAACACCGAAATAGGCACAGGTTGAATGATTTTTTCATCTCCCCCAGTATCTAATTCAATTTCTTCAATAAATTTTCCTTGTAAATCATAAATAACTAACCGCTCTAAGCCTGTATCTGCGACAACAATTTGATTAGCAAAAATACTAATATCCATCGGTTTATCCAGTCCATTTTTTCCTTTTGCACCAAATTCAAATAATTTCTTGCCCGTCTGAGAAAAAACCACCACCCGATTATTTGCACCATCTAAAACATAAACCTGTCCTTGTTCAGAAATAGCAACCGCACTGGGTTGTTGTAAATCACTTTGAAATTTAATTATTTTAGTAACAACAGGGATGTTTTTAGCTAAAATGGGAAAGCTGAAACAAAGGAGAAGTAAAAATAAAAAGCTTGGTTTATTCATAAATTAATTTAGTAAATCCGTCATTTTAATTCGTTGTTCTAATGGCGGTAATTCTCCTGCAGCTAAGGGTTTTTCAGGTTTATAGTTTTTGAAAAAATTGGCAATGGTATTATTCTGAATGGCTTTTGCTTGTTTTTTTGAATCGGTCAAGACAGACAAATTCAATAAATCCTGCTCATTAACATGACAGCTAACGCATTCTGTTCCCTTTTTAGTTAAAGGCTGATGAATTTGAGCATGAATTTGAGATTTTTCATTTAAATCTGCTTTTTTCCAACGTTGCTGTAACATTTTAGAATAGGCATGATTTCGCGTGATTAACGCGGGTTGATTGTTAAAAAAAGGCGCGATTTTTATTTGTCCTGTTCTGGGTAATAAAGGCGTTTTATCATTTTTATTACGACCTGAATGTAACCGTCCTTTTTGTTGTTCAACGGCTTTATTTTTTACATAATCATACCAGCGATAACTTAACTTTTTATTTTCAGGTCTATAATGACAACTTTCACAGGCAATATATTCACTGTGCATATTCATAAAGGCTCGCGTGCGTAAACTTTTAGAATGCGGTAGCGGTAAATGACAGCCATTACAATAAACCTGCTCAGTATTTTTTATTGGCGATTTATTTCGTTTATGAAAGGGGGCTAAACTTAGCTTATCTAAAAGCTTAATTTCTTTTTTAGCCTGTAATAATTTTTTAGCGTGAGCAATTTCATCGGCTGTTGGTTTCGCCCTTTCTATTAATTCAACAATCAATGGTGTTTCATTGGCATAAACACCAGATAAGCTCACAACTAAACTAATCACCGCTAAAATTTGTTGCCATTTTATGATTTTCATACAGAAGGTTTACCTTTATTATCATCACTGGGTTCAGTCTTTTGGATAGGCGGTTCTTTTACTTCGGGTTTAACGGCAGGCGTTACTTTTTTCTTAGCAACAGGCTTCTTTTTAACTTTTTTTCGTATTTTTCGACCAATCATTATTTTTTCAAACGATTCACCGCCTAAAATAGGGCTTTGTTTTTTCGCTTTGATTCCTGTAAATAACCAAACAAATGCCCCGACAATAAAAATTAAAACGGCTAATCCAACGGCATAAAATCCCCGTTGCCAATACGATTCCAAACGTTCGCTATCAATTAAACTCATCCAATCTTGTATTTTAAGTTGGTCAACATCATGAACATCAGTTTTAACAAAACCTGAATTAAAAGGGCTTTTAGCAAACTCGTGACAACCACTTTGTGCGCAGGTTTGCGCTAAATTATCAGGATGCGTTGCCGATTCTTTCTTTTCATCACGATAAATATTATGGCGAAATTTTCCTTGTTCAGTGGGGGCATGACAATCTAAACATGATGCACCTGCTTCAATTCCTGTTTTCAAAATCCGACTGTGTAATGTCCGTGCATAACTTTCAGTTGCATGTATCCAACGAAAATCTACTTTATGTTTTTCTTTCGTCTCAGGGTCTTCTAGCTCTACTTTTGCCATGCGTTCCTTATCTGCATGACAATCAATGCAAAATTTATTGTTCCCTTGTTTTTTCCAACGTGAGCCAACCAGTCGTCTTAAAATATGCCCACCAAATTGATCCCGCCAAACATCACCTTGATGACACCTACCGCATTCAGTATCAACATGCATAAAGGCGGTTTTAAATTTTTCCATTTGATCTTCAGCAATATAAGCCGTATTCGCATGACAACGCCGACACGAAGGATTAACCTCTTCTCGTTCTTCTTTTAAACGATTGCCACCTGCAAAATCTTTGATTAACCCTTGTCCATGCGCTGATTTTTCAAACTCTTCCACAATCGGTTTATGCGTGTAAGCTCCTCCTTTTGAAGGTTCATTGACATGACAAGATTCACCACAATCAACATAACCATTCTCAACCTCATGCGGATAATAAGTTATTTTTCGATGACAATCTTTACAAGGTATGGCAACTTAAACAAAGTTCCCCATTTTTGGCGGGTAAGCGTAATAAAACTTCGGCTTTAATTCGTTTGTATTCTAAGGTTAAATGTTCACCTGTTTGTTGATTAAATTCCTCTAAACGCACTTTTTTATCGGTTTTATAAACGTCTGCCCAAGGATGGTTTTTATAAAGAATACCTTCTTTTAATGGCACATCTTCAACTTGTTTTGCCGCAGGTAAGCTGGCTTTTAAAACCCCTTTTTGATGCGGTGTATGACAGGTTATACACATGATTTTTCCCGCTTTAGTTAAAGGCATATAAATATTTTTTTCTTGCGTTGTTCGTTTCCATTGTTCAAGCTTTTTATCTTTAAGTTCAACTAAATGCTCGATTGTATTCAAGTGCGGCGTTCTCAAATGACAGCCATAACAAAGTATTTCCGCAGGGAGTCTTAACTTAATCCGATCAATTGTATTAGCCTTATTTTGATTTTGGACTTCTTCATGGCAATATTTACATTTATGCTCAATAATTTGATCCTTATCATCCAATAAAATATGAATATTGTTGCGTGTATTCGCTGCCTTTTTATGGCAGTTATAACAAAAATCGGTAAGCTTTTGATAACGTCCACCACGTAAAATTTTTTCATCATCGGTATTAACCTCATTAATTGGGATGTCTTCTATATTCTTTATTCCATGACAAGTACGACATTGCAAAGCACGTCCTTCGCCTAATTCAAATTCTTTAGGCGGTTTCATCTCATCTAATAGTTGCGCATCTACAATATGGTGTAATTCAGGCATTTCTCGCTTTTTGCCTTCTTTAGTAATATATTCAAAACTATGCGCGCTAACACTCGTTAGTAACAATAATAAAAAGCCTAAATAAGTGTTCATAAACCAACTTGTACCGCTCTTCCATGCGTATGACATTGACGACAATCTTCATCTGCCCCTGTCAAATGAACCCCTGACAAGCCATTACCCGTATCTAAATGTGCATCTTCCACAGGCGTTTGCATTTGATGACATAACACACAAAGCTGTGAATAATCGCCATTAATAATATTGACTGGATAATCCGTAGGATCGGCTAATTGCGTCGCGCCCTTTGAAGCCGAATCAATAATTAATTTAGGATTATGGGTCCCGTGCATGGCATGACAATCGGTACATTCAACCACCGAGGCGTAGCGATAATTTGCTCTTAAACCAAAATAAGTGCGTTGCCCACTTCCTTTGGGATAACCGTGCATATCCAGAAAGTTATAATTTTTTTCCATAGCAACTAAGGGGTCTCGGTAATTTTTATTTAAGATTTCAAACCCTGGTTGTTGATGGTCTAAATTATGACAACGCAAACAAAAATCAGT
>CAYROI010000041.1:5197-12979 GCA_964425835.1 uncultured Methylococcaceae bacterium | reverse complement strand
CCTCGTTGTTGATGAATGCGATTAATTAAATGGCACGCATCACATTGGGTTTGTCCCCATGCTGAACCATCCCCCCCATGTGTGGGCGTTAAAAATAACGTGCCTTCTTCTAATGCTTGTGCAGGATAAGCAATAAAAACTAATAAACTTAAAAAGCATCCCAGGTAAAATTTATTCATCGTTTCCTTATTCCTTACTCCGATGGCAATCAAGACAGAAAAAAGTATTATGGCAACGACCACAATTGCCCGCCATCATTCGTGCTTCCATCCCATGACGTGATTGATACCCCATTGGATGATAATCATCACCACTGGTATCGCGTCGAAAATGACAATCGGTACAAAATGATAAATCTAAATGACAGGTTTTACAGATCGCCTCATCACGCCGTGCATCTTCACTATGATGTAAAATATAACCAAAATTATGGTCATCAGGCCATATTTTTTCAGGATCAGAATGACATAAATTACATCGCCACGGCGCTCTTAAATCATCGACATGACAATCATGGCAAATGGGTCTTAAGGCTTCATTGGCAATCGTCGTTAATGTTTTTAAACGTTCTTCTTTAATGATGCTATTACTATTAAAGGTATGGCATAACATACAGCTATCGCCTTCTTCTTCCATGACTTGCATGTGTGCATTATGGGGATAAAAAATATCGGCTTGCGCTGCTTTCGCATTACGGTTTTCCCACCAACTTTTTTGCTGTTCTGGTTTTTTATTCGGTAATTCATCACTGATGGCAACGAACCCCATTAACATCGCAATCGTAACTATTAATAATCGAAACACTATTGACCTTTAGGTTTGAAATTGTCGAAATAATAAGTCACCTGAAAACGCCCTAAATGTTCATCGCCAAAATGACTGTTACGGATGTAATTCGCATCTAATGAAAGAACTAGGTTATTTTTTAACATATAATCTATTTTGATTTCACCACCGAGTACGTCGTTATTTTCATAAAGTAATTTATTTTCTTTACGAATGATGGCTTCTAATTCTAATGAAAGCTTTGAGGTCACCGCTTGTTTAAATCGAAACCCAAGGGTATAAAGACTTTCATCGCCTAATTCGAGAAAATCCGCCGAAACTGTGGACGTATTCCCCGACCACGGTTTAATTTTTAAGGCGGCATAAGCCCCATTTCCTGTGCTGCCAAACTCTCTATTACTATGTAAACCACCTAATGAAAAAGTGAGTGCTTCAAATAAACGATAGTCAAACTGCACCCGTGATAAAGCTTGATGCCCCAAGTTAGAATAATTATAAAAACGTTCTCGGAAGGTGGGGTATGAAACTCGGTTAGGATCGTAAAGTTCATAAGAATAGCGAAGTCGTAAATCTTTATTAATATCTAGTTGGGTTTCAAACAGCATATCTTCTAAAAAATCGCGATCGAGTCGATAAGTTCCTAAAAGCCGCATTTCAAATTTATCACTAAGCCAATTTAAAATACGTCCTTCAATATTAATTCCTAAAGTAAGACGCGTTGCATCAATAAGATTAAAATCGTTATTAGAACGGATAATATCTAAAATATTAATTTTATTATTTGATTGCTGAAAACCAAGACGTAAATCTGCAATATCTAATGACAACGGTAACCAATCATTGCCTTCCCAACGAGGTGCATAGTGAAACATCATATTTGCCCCATAAAGCACATCCGCCTTTTCCGCCTTTAGATGATCTAAACGACTGGGTTTGCCTCCATAGAGATTAAAAGCAAAAATTTTGTTCTCGGTTTAATAATGAATTTCTGCGCCATCTAATAAATAAAACCCTAAATTATCAGACCGTTGAAATCGACCTGCTTTGACAGTGGTATTAATGCGGGTAAAGGTTTTTTCGATAAAGGCTTGATAGGTTTTATAGCCATTTTCATAACCAATGCCAAATTCAGCTATATCATCAGTTTTTGAATCTAAATCACTGCCGCGTAATAAAAAATCATAGCCAATGCGCCAGTTATTATTAGCCCCACGATATTCATACGTTCCCCATATTTCACTGGAATAGCTGCTTTCATTACTAATGCGGTTATCGGCTTGAATTTTTGTGGACAGCGTTCCATTCCAATTACCCGCTCGAACCGTTGAAAATAAAAACAATGTCCATAAAATGACTCTGACAACAAGCCTAAGTGATTTTAAACACATTCTTAATTTATCTTTTCCTCAGCATAAAAATCATTTCCTTGGTGTTTCTTTATCATTGCCCAAGCCACTAATGAGCCTAAAGCCACGACACAGATACCACAAGTACTGCATAGCCCTTGTTTAGGAATAGTACAATTAGAGGAGGTTAATAGATGACCGACGGCAATGCCCGCCCCTGTTGCCCAAGGCGCAACTTTCATTAAAGGGCTAATTTCTTTAGTTTCTTTATTCATCTTTTAAATGTCTCAAAAATAAAAAAATGGAGCAGCTTTCACTGCTCCATCAATGGGACTAAAACAAGTTATTTAATAACGTTAAAGCACATCCATAATTGCAAAATATTGCAATTGCGTGGTGTTGAAAACGATATAACCATCACTTGCTTCTGTGTGTGGATTAAAGGCAACAATGCTACTTGGTTCTAAAGTTCCAATTTGCGCCCCTGTTTCAGAATAAAGGATTTTTATTTGATTAACTGACGTTGCTCTCCCTGTATAAGGTATTTTTATATAAACAGGATCAAGTAAATTAGCAACACGAACTCTATTTTTATCTTTAGCAACAAAGCCGTGGATACTAGAGGCTAACTTGCTACCAGGAATCACGTTTTCCACCAAAGCAATTAAGTTCGCAGGAATTTTAGTAATCGTTTGTGCTTCAATACGATAGTTAGGCAATAATAATCCTGCTGTTCCTTGATTAATGCCAAAAACACCTATCTCTTTAAAGGCTTTACTTCCCTGATGAGAATCTATTAAAAACACAGGAACATCACCCCCTAATGCAGTCACTAATTGATCTTTTACGCCCCCCATGACACCAATTTTTGCTAAAGCTGGCACTAAGGTGCTAGTTTTAAATTCAGCTTCTTGAAAATTTGCACTACTGCCTTTTAAGAAAGTAGTAAAAGGGTCAAGGCGTGAGCTATAAAGAATATCACCCACATTTTCAGTGACTTTACCATCCGCATGCACTTGATAGGTGTCCATTCTGAAAACAATATGACCTTCATCAACCAAACGCTTATCAGGAACAGTGGTTACCTCTTTAACAATACCTGTTCCTAAAATGCCATTTGCTGAAAGCAATGAACTAAATGCGCCACTTTGTTTACGTGTATGACAATCGGCACAAGGAACCGAAGAAGTAGAAGGGCGTACATTATGGGACATAATATACATATTTGATTCTAACCAAACTTGTTGTACATCAGGGTTTGCAATCCCTTTGCTTGCTAACACACTATCGTAGGCTTTTTTCAAGGCCATAAAAGTCTCGTAATTTTTAGGTGCGCCAAATTTTGGTCCATATCGACCCTTTTTGAAACTCACTTGCCCTAATTCATTACCTTGTGCATCAACAATCGCGGCATAATCTTCACCCGCTGCATTCTTTTTAACCGCAAACACAGAATCATTATCTAAACGTGTAAGGACATAATCGCTATTTTTATCTTTCCAGTAATAACGAATCTTAGGATTATAAGGGAATATTTTAGTCGTACCATCTTCAGCTTGACGATAGCGATACAAGGTTTGGATGGGTTTACCACGGGATTTTTTACCCGTAATATGACACGCTTGACAACTAACCACATCTAAATGTGTTTTAGTAATACTATCTAATTGACTTTTTTCATAACCTGCCATGTCACCATTGGCTTTCCACAACTCTCTATGGGCATCTTGCATATTTGCTTGACCCGATGGCACAACATTATTTTTCATTGTGTCATGACAGTTTTCACAACTTTTTGCATTCGGCGCATAATCTAAATCATTACGCACATCCATATCTGAATTACCTTTCAAGAAGTTATGATTAACACTAAGCTCTACATTAGAAAAGGGCGGTTTTTTATAATTACGAGAATGACAGGTATTACAGTTTTCAATCGCTCTAACTTGTCCGTTATCATCAGTAAATTTTTTACCTTTATGGACATCATCTTGGTAATCTTCTTCTATAACACCATCATCATCAAACGAAGCGACAGCCGCATCACCGAAACCGTAGAATCCACGACGTGAATTACTGGTACGATGGCATAACATACAGTTATCATTACCTGGGAAACGAAGCATTGGAATATGGGCTTTGCCATTTTCATCAAAAGCGGCAGGAGTCCAATTCATAATCGGTTTCCCATTTTCACCTAAAACAAACTTATAACCTTGCGCCTTGCCTTCCTGACCTTTTTTAAAGTTACGCACCATGTGCATTAACTGTAAACCTTCTTCTGTTTCTGGTTTAAGATTATAAAACTCCCAAATTGGCGTGGCTGATTCTCTAAAAAAATCATTTCCAATTAAGATAGAACTTCTGGCTCTTTTATAAAATTCTTTTGCAGAGTCTGATTTATCTGATAAATCATTAAGCCCTAAACCTGCGCCACTTGCAGGGAATTTTTTCAAGGCTGAAAAGTCTGCATGACACATCATACAATCGTTTTCAACAACCCCTGTTTTTTTCCAATCCCAGCGCACAATTTGTTTTGCTAACTCAGGGTCATGACCTGCCCCTGCTATATTAGATTTACGTTCAAAATAATCGCCATCAAATTGGGTTATTTGAGATTCTTGTTTTTGGTCATAACGTAATCCGTTACGGTCTTTTTCACCAAAGCCCCCGCCTGCATGACAGCCACCACAGCTTTTAATGAATCCAGCCGCGCCATAATCTTTAAATTCAGAGCCATTAGCATTTGATTTTTTAGAAAGTTGCTGTGGACGACTCCCTCCCATACAAGAGTAACCACCAAAGAAACCCGGAGAAACTAATTGAGGTAACCCTCTTTTTTTACCATATAGATCATCAGCTTCATCACGTCCCATTTCAAAATGGTACGCATGGGTAATCGCGTCATAGTCATGACAACCACTAGAGCCACAACTCGTTCGTGGGCTATAAGCATTACCCGTCGTTAAAACATGTTGTCCCTGTTCATCTAATAAAGGGATTGCGGGGTGCATGACGGTTTTGTCATAAGCATTTTCAGTAGCCGCGAGGGTTACCTGCGTAAATAGAAACAACATCCATGGTAATATAAACCATGGATGTTGTCTGGAAGGGGATTTATGTTGCATTATAAGCTTTTCCTTTGATTAAAAAATTACTAACGATTAACGGGGAGAGGTTATCCTTATCATTGTTGATATTTACCAACATCACGTTAGTCTAAGCAGTTTTTATGCCTACATGTAACATATTGATTTTATAAGTTTTTTTTCTAAAAAGTAAGATAGATGAAAGAAGTGTGTTATATAACACATAAGTAAATAGGTTAAATAACGCATATTTGGCGTAATAGTAAAGGAAATGTAGAAATTTAAGTTTTTTAATCTCTGTAGAATAAAAAGTAGTGATACAATTCAGCTTTTTAGCTAACGTAAACGATTTAATTTCATGCTTAGTCTACATATTACCCTAGCTTTTACTTCTTTTTTCAGTTTTATTCTTCGGGTTATTCTTTCAGTTATAAAATCCTCCTTACTTAAAAATAAAATTTTTAAAATAATGCCTCATGTTATTGATACGCTATTATTATTAAGCGGGATAACTTTGGTTCTTCAAGGGGCTTGGCTAGAGGGTGATTATGGCTGGATAATCACTAAATTAATTATCTTGTTAGCCTATATTATTTTAGGGGTTGTCGTTATGCGAGGTAGCGGGGTTAAGCGTTGGTTAGCCTTTATTGGCGCACTCGGTTGTTATGGTTATATTATTGCGGTTGCGGTAACGAAACAAGGTTTTTTAGGGTTGCTATAGTCTAAAGTCTTGTAAGTCGATTTGTTGTTGAAGCCATTGTAAAACCGCTTTAGCATGTTGAAATTTAATGTGAGAAAAATTAAGTTCCGCCCCATTGGTTAATACATTCCAGCGTTGTAATAAGGCTTTTAACTGGTGACTATGATTAACATTGAAATAATAGGCGGCTTGTAAAAGTGCGTAGTCGTGTGAATTAGAGCCAGGTAAATTGACTGTTAGGGCTTGTAATTTTTCAATGACGGTTGCTATTTCTTCTATAGAGGCTGTCATCCAAGCGGTTACTTTTTTTGCATTAATCGTTTCGATGCCAATACGCTGATTATCTGAAACTATTTTAAAAATATGGATGCGTTCTGCTGTGGTAAAGCGGGTGGAAATTTCATAAAAACCACTGGCTTCCATTTCATATAAACAATCATCTTCATAATTCAGCTTCGGTTTAGAAACTGTGCAAAGTGCTAAACTTGAACCCTTATTTTTGATAATAGATTGGGGGTAATAGTTTTTACCACTGTCAATATCGGTAACTTTATGGACACTAAATAATTTTCCTAAAGCGGCTGTTTGATGTCCTGCTATGCCTGCATTAATTAATACAGGGTTTTCTATAGATTCAAATAAGGCAAGACTGTAAGCGACTGCCGCTGCCATCGCTATTTTCCCCGTCCCTGTAATTGTTAAGATTATTTTCTCATTAGTGTAGAGAGTAAAGGGGTGATGGGTGAGGTCTTTTTTTAATTTAAATTGGTTAATGAAGGCTTTTGCTTCACAGGCAAGTGCGGTAAAAATAAAACTGTTAATCATTCGTTGTTTTTAAAAATAAGGATAGTCTTTTTATCAATATTGAAAACGCAAAGCCATTTTCGTTATGAATACTTAAAACATGTTCAGCGGCTTTTAAAGGGCGATAATTAATGAATTGTTGCTCTAAGACAGTAACATCAGCTTCTGAGGGGTCATTGCCTTGAGCAAAACGTTTAGCAACTCGCTGCCGTAAGCAGGCAATGGAAACCTGTATATCTATGATTAAAAAAGGAACGGCTAAATCTTGGGCTAATTTTTGTTGTTTAGCTAAGGATTTAGGATGTAAAAAAGTGGCATCAACAATAACGGACGACCCTGATTTTAATGAACGCTCAGCCTGATTTAATAAACTTTGGTAGGTTTTATAGCTCATTTGCGGGGTATAAATTCCTTCACCTAAACCTACTTTAGTACGACTTAAAGGCGCGTAACCTGCCAAGGCTTTACGAATAATATCTGAATTAAGGTGTGTTGCGGGTAAATAAAGAGCCAGTTGTCGTGCTAAATAAGACTTACCACTTCCACTTAAGCCCCGCATAATAATTAGATAAGGTGAATTTCTAGGCATTTTAATTTAAACACCGATAGTGTAAACGATGGCTAAATCTGCGCAAAATCGTAATAATGCTAATTAAACTTTCTTCTTCTGTGCAATCGTAACTTTCAGAAATACAGTAATTGTTATCTAACATTATTATAAATTCCCAAAATTTTCCTGTCACAATACAACCATACATTGGCTGAGTATTTTGATTAACTTCTTGAGAAATTAAAAAGGCGGTTAATAATTGTGCGATAGGGTCTTCTGCTGGGTTACGATATTTTTTCCATACTTGGAGATGGAAATATGGGTTTTGCGGTTGATTAAGAAAACCTTTTGCCATCATAAAATCTACTTTCATCTTCAAAAACCTCGTATTAACCATTGCTTTTATCGTCCGCTTAAAATAGGTATGATAAGGGGTGTTATCAACAAGCCCTCCTAATTTTAAAACAAAGGCGATAAATTTCATTTTTAGCTCTTCTTTATGCCAAA
>CAYROI010000041.1:0-5097 GCA_964425835.1 uncultured Methylococcaceae bacterium | reverse complement strand
CCTAATTTTAAAACAAAGGCGATAAATTTCATTTTTAGCTCTTCTTTATGCCAAAATTTTATTTTTTCTCGTGCATCAAAAAAGATAAGGTTAAATAAATACTGTTCTCCTGAATTTAATTCAATTTGATTCTCTTGACATAACCATTCATTTAATAGCGGGATATTTTTATCCCCTTCAAAACGTTTCAAGTTGTAGTGTAAAATTAATTCAGCTTCTGAATATTGTCTTGCGTTAAGCATTTTTTCACCGTTTGAAATTTCATTTAACGGTCTTTAGTTTAGATTAACTCATTGTCGTAATTGATAGGAAATAGATAAACTGTGATTGAATACTTGATTATGACCTAAGGTTTTAGGTTAGGTGTGAACTTATCCGCATTATATAGATAAATTTCACACCACATTATTAATGTTATTTATGAAATATTTCCGTTAAAAAGTTTTGCATGGCGATCCATGAACGTTTATTTGCGTCGGCTTGATAAACTGTTCCAAAGTCTGGGTCATTTGCATTAGGATTGGTAAATGCGTGTAAGGTATGACCATAACTATGTAATTGCCAGTCCGCACCTTTTGTCGTGAGTTCCTGTTGAAGGGCGGTAATCAATTCACTGGGAGACATCGGATCATCATGTCCATGTAAAATTAAAACTTTTGCTTTAATCTTCTGATCTTTTAAATTTTCAGCAGCAAAAAGTAGACCATGAAATGAAACAACGCCTTTAATATCTGCCCCTGTTCGTGCTAAGTCTAATACACATAAGCCGCCAAAACAAAAGCCAATCGCCGCAATGTTTTTTTCATCTGCCCAAGGCATCCGTTTCACAGCATAAAGTGCGGCACAAATTCGCTGTTGTAAAATGACTCTGTTTTCCAAAAAAGGTTGCATTAATTGTGCATTTTCTTCGGTACTTTTACCATGAACGCCTTGACCATACATATCAATCGCAAAGGCAAAATAACCCATTTCCGCTAATTTTATCGCCTTTTGTTTGACAAACTCATCGCACCCTGCCCATGCGTGGGCAATTAAAATCGTAGGTCGGATGCCTTCAATGCCATCATCATAAGCAAAAAAACCTTCAAGTGCGGTTTCGCCATCAAGATAATTTATAGTATTACTAATAATCGCCATGATCGTTCCTTTAGCGGTCGATAGAGTCGTAAATCACAACTCGATTAGCCATCGTTTTAAATACAGCAACGGCTTCTTTATGTTTTGGACTGTCTAAATACGCTTTCAGCGCCGCTTTATTTTTAAATGTGACCGTGATTAAAACATCAAACGTATCATCAACAACAGAGCGGTCACTTTTTTCAACAACGGCAACATGACGATGAATTACGCCAGGCAACCCATTTAAAGCTTTACTTGCTTCAACAAATTTGTCTTGTGCTTCTTTATTCCCCGCTTCATTTAACCAAACAACAATGACGTGGGTTAGCACTTTATCGTCATTATTTTCTTTGGCATTGACGGGAGAAAAAAATAATAAGCCGCTCAATAGGGCGAGTTGAATAAAGGTAATCAATTTTTTCATGAGAGTTCTCCAGATGTTTTTAAAGCGTGTAAAAAACCTTGTGAGGCGGTTTCTATCATTGTCAGCACTTTTTCAAACCCATATTCACCGCCGTAATAAGGGTCTGGCACTTCGCGGGATTCAAGTTCTGGTGCGTAGTCTAAAAAATAGCTTATTTTTTGTCGATATTCTATAGGACTTGCATCCATTAAGGTACGATAATTATTACTATCCATGACTAATAAATAATCATAATCCTCAAAATCACCGTAAATAACTTTCCGAGCGCGTTGTTTTGACAAGTCAATTCCATGTACTTTTGCAGCCTGTTGTGAACGATAATCAGGTTGTTCACCAATATGGTAGGCATGCGTGCCTGCTGAATCAATTTCAAACCGATTCGCTAAATTTAATTGGGTAACCAAGTGAGTAAATACACCTTCTGCAGTAGGCGAACGACAAATATTTCCCATGCAAACAAAGAGAACTTTTATTTTTTTCATGATGATGACCTTAGGGATTTTTTAACCAGTGTGCGGCATCTTTAGCAAAATAACTTAAAATTGCATCACAACCTGCGCGTTTAAAAGCCAATAATGATTCTAATACCACTTGCTTTTCATCTAACCAGCCATTCATGCCTGCCGCTTTTAACATGGCATATTCACCGCTGACTTGATAAGCAAAAGTTGGTACACCAAACTCATCTTTGACACGGCGAATAATATCTAAATAAGGCATTCCTGGTTTTATCATCACCATATCTGCCCCTTCTTGTAAGTCTAAAGCGATTTCACGTAAGGCTTCGTTTGAATTTGCCGCATCCATTTGATAATTTTTTTTATCTCCACTGCCTAAATTACTTGCAGAGCCAACAGCATCACGAAAAGGGCCATAAAAACTGGACGCATATTTAGCGGAGTAAGCAAGAATTTGCGTATGGATATAATTTTCAGCTTCTAAAGCGGTACGGATTGCGCCAATACGACCATCCATCATATCCGATGGGGCGACAATATCCGCCCCTGCTTGGGCATGAGATAATGCTTGTTTAACTAAAACTTCGACGGTTTCATCATTCATCACATAACCGTTTTGATTAACTAAGCCATCCTGCCCATGTGAGGTAAAAGGGTCTAAGGCGACATCAGTAATAACCCCTAATTGTGGAAAGTTTTGTTTTAAAGCGATAACGGCACGCTGTGCTAGTCCATTAGGGTTATAAGCTTCTTCAGCCTTATTTGATTTTTTATCGGCTTCAGTAACAGGAAAAATAGCCATCGCAGGAATGCCTAATTCAACTAAAATTGCGGCTTCTTCTAGCAATAAATCAATGGTTAGCCGTTCTATTTGAGGCATTGATGGGATTGCTTGACGTGTATTTTGTCCTTCAATAATAAAGCAAGGTTGAATTAAATCGTCAACACAGAGTGTGACCTCCTGCATAAGACGGCGAGAAAAATCATGATAGCGCATTCTTCTCATGCGTATAGAGGGAAAATTGATGTTATTATGTTTCATCTTGTCCATATTTTTAGGATAAGTTATTATTAGAAATAATCCACTCAGAACACGCCTTAAATTATTTGATTATATTTTAAGTTGCTCTTTAGTGATTTTTAGAGCTTTATTGTATCAGGGGATTGGGTGTTACTGATATTTTGAATAAGGATAGCATTATCCCAAAGGTGAAATTTTATGAAAACAACGCATTATTACTCAAAATTTATTTTACTGCTTATATTTGGAATCCTATTAGGTTCTATGCCTTTAACTAAAGCCTTAGCAGCTGGTTTATTAGCACCTCAAGCGGGTATTGAAAGTGCTTCAAACCAGTTAAAGGTAAAAATGCAGGAGCCAGGGTTTACACAAGACTTTAAAAAAATTACAGAATTTGTTGAATCAGTGATTTATCCTCACGTTGATTTTAACAATATTTCTGCATTAGTTTTAGGGAAACATTGGAAGAATGCATCAGCTGATGAAAAAGAACGTTTTCAACAGGAGTTTAAAACATTGCTAATTAGAACTTATTCTCGAGCATTTGTTGAATTTAAAGACTGGTCTGTGCGTTATTTGCCTTTAAATATGGAAGCGGGGGCTAGAAAAGTTATTGTTAAAACAGAAATACTTCAACCAAGTTTACAACCTATCGCGGTCAATTATAGAATGCGTCTTTCTAAGGGGCAATGGAAAGCTTATGATATTATGATTGAGGGGGTTAGTTTGGTGACTAATTATCGTAGTAGTTTTAAAAATGAAATGAATCGTTTAGGGTCTTTAGATCAAATTATCAAATCATTAGCAAAGCGTAATCAAGCCGCTCTTGCTAAATAATTCTCTAAAGTTCACGACCTCTTAACGTTCAAGCACCATTAACATGATTGACTATCATGCGCTTAATATATTACTAGCTCCTGCAAAAAATGAAGCTTGGCTAAAAATATTACCCCAACAAATTGCAGACGCATTTAATTTTAATGCGCATGGTAGGTCTGCAAGATGGCAGTCGATGATTGAAAGCTTAGATTTACCTCAGCCCTCACACTGTAATTTTGAGAATGATTGTCTACAAATAGGTTTAGCTGAGGATATAAGTTTTGAGCGACAAGCGCGATTAAAAACTGAATTAATGGAATTTCATCCGTGGCGTAAAGGACCTTATAATTTATTTGGTATTCATATTGATAGTGAATGGCGTTCAGACTGGAAATGGCAACGTCTAAAAGCCCATATTAGTCCGTTACAAAACCGTTTAGTGCTTGATGTGGGCTGTGGAAATGGTTATCACAGCTGGCGTATGTTAGGGGCAGGTGCAAAGGCGGTTATTGGTATTGATCCTACTCTAATTAATGTGATGCAGTTTCAATTGATAAAAAAAATGGCAGGTAGATTTCCTGTGCATTTATTACCGATAACCTTAGAGCTAATCCCTGCGGAAATAAAATTATTTGATAGCGTTTTTTCAATGGGGGTGCTTTATCATCGGCGTTCGCCTATTGACCATTTATTAGAACTTAAAGATACTTTGCGGGTAGGGGGGGAGTTGATTTTGGAAACGTTGATTGTAGACGGCGGGTTAGGTGAGGCAATGCTCCCAGAAGCGCGCTATGCAAAAATGCGTAATGTTTGGTTTTTACCTAGTTGTGAAACATTAGTTAGTTGGATGGCACGTTGTGGGTTTAAAAATATTCGGGTTGTTGATATTAATCAAACCTCAATTGAAGAACAACGGCGTACAAAATGGATGCAGTTTCATTCACTTGAACAATTTTTAGATGCGAATGATAAAAATCTAACCTGTGAAGGTTTACCTGCACCTAAGCGGGTGATTATTGTGGCTAATGCCCCTTAAAATAAAGCTGAAATTATCGAAAACATTGCCCCGTAACCGCATCATAAATCCTAGATGGGTTTTTCTTTCCCCCAGTTTGCCCATTTAAAATAGTTAATTTTGATGATTTAGAAAAATAAGACCTTACTTGAAGCGCGTTACGTGCAGGTTGGCGATGATGCAGGTTTGCACTGGTTGAAACAATAGGATAGTCAAATTGTTCACACAAGGCTTTAGAGAG
>CAYROI010000040.1:12586-18608 GCA_964425835.1 uncultured Methylococcaceae bacterium | reverse complement strand
GATAATATTGAAGGTTATTTACGTGCCTCTGAAATTCAACGTAATCGTGTTGAAGACGCACGTACTTTATTAAAAGAAGGCGATGAAATAGAAGCTAAATTTGTGGGTGTTGATAAGAAAAGTAAATCAATTTCTTTGTCTATCAAAGCAAAAGATAATGATGCAGAATCAAGTGTTATCAAAGATTATGCTAAACAACCTTCTGGTACAGCAACATTAGGTGATATTTTCAAGCAAATGGATAAGTAATTTAATCACCCTTAATTTAAGAGAGCTTTAATCAAAAGCTCTTTTTGTTAATTTATAAAAATTATTTCTTAACTTAAGATAACTATTTCATTTTTTGAAATTATTCCTGTTATTCTGTGTCAAAGAAATAGATTATAATCTAGTGAATCGTTATTTATAAATCAGTCGTCCTCTTTGAAAAAAGAGGACGACTGATTTTATTTTTTACAGGGTCAAAAGTGACAAAATCAGAATTAATTGAAGCACTTGCTAAACGGCAACCGAATTTAGCAATTAAAGATGTTGAACTGGTTGTTAAATGTATTCTTGAACAAATGAGTCAATCGCTATCAAGTGGAGATAGGATTGAAATTAGAGGCTTTGGTAGTTTTTCGCTCCATTATCGCCCACCACGCATGGGGCGGAATCCAAAAACAGGCGGATCGGTTGCATTATCTCTTAAATATGTTCCTCATTTTAAACCAGGTAAAGAACTACGTGAACGCGTTGATGACTCACGTAAAAATCATCCTGTTATCCAATAAGTTATTAAAGCCTATTGCATAGGTTTTATTATAGTAAAAAATTCTTAATGCTCTCTACCTTTTTTGGTATAGAGCATTTTATTTAGGCGTAATTTATTTTGTTTAAAGTGAAGTTTTAATGAATATAAATAATTTTTTATCTTTTCAAGTACATGGTAGTTCAGGACATAATGATGTTGCTGGAAATATTGACGTTTTTTTGACTTTTCTTGAAAGCCTCTCAGGAAAATCAGGGGTTGATATTTTTACATTAATAATGCCTGGAATAACTGCGATGGATAATATTCATCCGCTATTCGTTCATTTTCCTATTGCGCTTTTAATCAGCTTTTTCATTGTTGATTTTATGGGATCAGTTTTTAAAAAGACAAATTGGCGTGATATTGCGAGTGGTTTACTTTATTTAGGAACAATAAGTGCTTTATTTGCCGTGATAGCAGGTTTTATTGCAGAAGACTCAGTTGCACATGGTGGCAATGTTCATGCAATCATGGAAAGACATGAAACACTAGGGGTTTCCGTACTATCTTTAGCATTTATTTTATCAAGCTGGCGACTACTAGCGGGTGGAAAAATCAAAGGTGAGCTTAATTTTCTTTATTTATTTTTATCAGCAATTTTATCTATTTTAATATCATTAGGTGCAGACTTAGGGGGACTAATGGTGTATAAATATGGCGTTTCGGTGAAAGCCATAGAAACAGGTACAGAGAATGCCGCTCACGAACATTCTCATAACCATAGTCACTAGGATTATTTTTGTAGCTACAAATTTATTCATATGGTATAAATAAAAACATAAATTATGCCAATATCGCTTTCAGAAAGGCTATAATCTCTTCCAAGGGAATCTCTTTATTTTCAGAAGCGGTTCTCGCACGATATTCAATGATCCCTTTATCTAAACCACGGTCACCTAAGACTAAACGATGAGGGATACCAATGAGTTCCATATCGGAAAACATAAAGCCTGCACGTACTTTACGGTCATCAAATAAGACATCAATCCCCGCATCAAGTAACTGTTGATAAATTTTTTCAGCCGCTTCTTTTAAACGTACTGATTTGTGCATATTCATCGGGCAAAGTGCCACCTGAAAAGGGGTGAGTGCATTTGACCATAAAATTCCCTTATCATCATGACTTTGCTCAATAGCAGCCGCGACTATACGAGAAATTCCAATTCCATAGCAACCCATAATCATTATTTGGTTTTTACCTACTTCATTAATCACGGCGGCATTCATGGCTTTAGTATACTTATCACCTAATTGAAAAATATGTCCAACTTCAATTCCCCGAGCTAAGGTTAGCTCACCTTTATTATCAGGACTTAGATCACCTGCAACCACTTGGCGTAAGTCTTCAATTTGATTAGGTAGGGCTATATCACGTTCCCAATTCACATTTTTATAATGTTTACCCTCTTGATTTGCACCACAAACAAAATTAGCCATTAGGGTGACGCTACGATCTGCAATCATTGGAATCTTTAAATCAAAAATACCAATTGAACCAGGTCGACAACCACAACTTGCTAAAATTTCTTCATCAGAGGCAAATTCTAGTGGTGATACAATTTCTTTAATTTTTTCAGCCTTGAGTGTATTTAATTCGTGATCTCCTCGCAATAATAAGGCAATTAAGCCATCATCTTTGGCTTTAACGATTAACGTTTTTAAGCATTGCTTTGTTGAGATATTAAAAAATTGACTGACTTCTTCAATGCTACGCTGATTCGGGGTATCTACTAATTGTTTTTCCGCGTTCGGTTTTGGACGAGTACCTATTGGCATAATCGCTTCTGCTTTTTCAACGTTTGCTGCATAGTTACTCTCAGTTGAAAAGGCAATAGCATCTTCACCAGAATCTGCAAGCACATGAAATTCATGAGAAACCGCGCCGCCAATTGCACCAGAATCGGCAATTACTGCACGAAACTTTAATCCTAGACGATTGAAAATATTACTATAAGATTGATACATGAGATCATAAGTTTCTTGTAAAGATGCTTGGGTTAGATGAAAAGAATAAGCATCTTTCATGATAAATTCGCGAGAACGCATGATTCCAAAACGCGGACGAATTTCATCACGAAATTTAGTTTGAATTTGGTAATAATTAACGGGTAATTGTTTATAACTTTTTAATTCATGACGGGCAAAATCAGTAATAATTTCCTCATGGGTCGGTCCTAGACAAAAATCGCGATGGTGACGGTCTTGTAAACGCGCAAGTTCAGGGCCATATTGTTCCCAACGTCCTGTTTCTTGCCATAATTCAGCGGGTTGTAATGCGGGCATCAATAATTCCAAAGCCCCTGCTTTTTCCATTTCTTCACGAGTAATTTTTTCAACTTTTCGTAAAACTCTTAAACCCAGCGGTAGCCAAGTATAAAGCCCTGCGGCAAGTTTGCGAATAAGTCCTGCGCGGATCATTAGTTTATGGCTGGCGATTTCTGCATCGGCAGGAGTTTCTTTAACGGTGCTTAATGGAAATTGTGAAGTACGCATGTGTTTTAAAAACTAATTTAATGTGAAAAAAGAATAAACGTCTTATTAATGACTTTCTTGTGCCATGACGATATAGGAAGAAATACCCACGCCAATAAAAACAGGAATAAGAATCAAAGGAGGCATTTTACTATAAATAATATAATCAATACCTGCAACCATCATCGGTTGTAGATAAATAAAAACGGTCGATTGACTTGGCGATAAATATTTTAAGGCTTTAAAGCTTAATAAATAAGTAACAGAGGTCGAAATAACCACTTCAAAGATTATTTTAGCTAAATTTAGTTCAGAAAGTAATGAGTAATCAACAATCGTCCACAGTTTATCTATTTCCAGACAAGATAAAGCAAATCCCCCAAAAAAGAGCATACTGGCAGAGATAATGGCCGAAGGAAACCCTGTTTTAACCAACATTCTGGTGAGCATCGTTGCGGTACATAAAGTTAAAACACTGCCAAAAATTAATAAATCGCCAATTTTTGCAACGCCTAAATCATGTTTTGAGGTGTATAACGTTAGAAAAAATACGCTAATAAAACCCAAAAGACAGCCGCCAATTTTTTTCCATGAAAAAAATTCTACTTTAAACGTCATTGCAATTAATGCAGCAACAACGGGAATCATGTTCATAATAATCGAAGTATTAAGTGGCGTTGAGCGTTTTAATCCATTTAAAAATAAAATTTGATTAATAAAGTAACCTAAAAAGGCAATGCCTATTAACATACTTAAGCTATAAAGATTAAGATTTCCTTTAATCTGCCGAAAATAAATTGCATAAAGTAATAAACCGCCAAAAACACCTCGAACGCCCCCTAGAACAAGGGGTGAAATAGTGTGTAAAACCTCTTTAGCCACAAAAAAGTGAAGGCAAAAGATAAAGGAAACAATCAAACTATATAATCCACCTAATAGTTTTTGATTGTTTTTGAATGGGTTGATAAAGAAATTCATAATAGGCGTTTTTTATTTTTAATTCTTACGACCTGTTTATAGGCTAGATCAACCTATAAAATTTATTTTAGAGCAATATCTTTTGTCCCTGTTTAGCAGATTGCAAAGCAGCAGTAATAATTTGACAATTAGTTTTTGCATCGGTAAGGGATAGCACAGGTGATTTTCCATTTAAAACGCAATCAACAAAATGTTCGACCTCTAAACGAAAATGATTCTCTTTTGCCAACTGCTCTAGTTTATTATCCCCCTCGTCTGTCCACCATGAAATAACAGGGCGTTCATCCGCTTTAGCCCAAACATTGTGGCATTTAATTCCCCCTTTTGAGCCAATAATTTCATATTCTGCACGTCTTGCCCGCTCAAAACTAAAATCAAACTGTGCAAATTTTCCATCACCAAAATCAATAATCCCGCTACTACTAATATCTGCGCCTGTCTTAGTATATTTTGTCATTGCCGTCACCGCTAAGGCCTGTTGATTTTCAAAAGCAAATCGTGCGCTATGAATAGCATAACAGCCTATATCCCACATTGCCCCGCCACCGTTGTTAATGGTTTCTGCTAAACGATACAATCGTGCAGGCTGCATCATAAAAGAAAAACAAGACCGAACAGAACGAACATCGCCAATAATCCCAGAATGAATTAGTTCTTTAACGCGGTTATGTTGTGGATGAAAACGATACATAAAGCCCTCCATCACCCGCACATTTTTTTGTTTTGCCGCCGTTTCAATCGCGTCTATATCAGCAACCGTCAATGCCATCGGTTTTTCACATAAGACATGCTTGCCTGCATTAATCGCCTGTAAAGTCCATTCTGCGTGGGCTTTATTTTCTAAGGGAATATAAACCGCATCTATATTTTTATCATTAAGTAGTGCCTCACGCTGTGAATAAATACAGACATCTTTTAACTCAGGTGCGTATTGTTTTAATGTTTCTTCTGCAGCACCTAAACGCTGACTGGCAATAGCAACTAATTGGCTATTTTTAGCCGCGACAATCGCAGGCATCAATTGTTGATTGATGCGTGCAGCACCTAAGATACCCCAACGTAGATGATTATTTTTACACATGATTATTTTTTATTTTAAATAATTGTTTAATTTAAGAACGATCAATTCCTAAAAACCGCCCTACGAAGGTAAACCACTTTTTAAAACCAATGGTTACCAAGATAAAGCCGAGCATTAAAATGCCTTCTTCAATGATGGTTTCAACAAGATCAACAAGTGCTATCTTGCCATAATCAATCACTTCATCACTCCAGTCTAGTAATAAACCAATAGCCATACAAATAAATCCAAATAAAATTAAATTCCAACTTCCCCCCGAAAGTTCGGGGTATTTTTTCCCTGAACGCCACAAAATAAACACTAAACTAAAAACCAAGATTGTTTTGATACCTTCAAGCGTAAAGTCAACAAGATCAATATGTTCTACTAACATGAGTGATTCACCAATAATTAAAATAAAATCATACGAGCTAATATGATTATTAACCGTATTTTTTGCTCACAAGAAAAACGCAAGCAGGACTATTTTGAGCGCGACATCTTATTTCTTCAACACAGACATTTTGTTTTGTATTAATTAATCCCGAAATAAGTCCTGTTAAAAAATCACATTGCGGTGTTGCTTTTACCCCATCTTCTCCCATACAAAAAGGGCAAACAGAAACATGAAGTTCATTATCTATAATTTTAGCTAACGCAAAAGGTGAAATAACAGGAAGTACCAGTTTTTTTAACGCTTTTCCAATAGAGCTATCCGT
>CAYROI010000040.1:0-12486 GCA_964425835.1 uncultured Methylococcaceae bacterium | reverse complement strand
GCGACAATGGTAAATTTTTTCTCCATAACTAACAGCGTAATTTTTGCAATAACACCTACTGCATCAGTGTCGATCAGAAAATCTAACGTCATCGTTTTCATTGTTTTCAATATGCAGTTGCTCATATTTTAAGATAATATAACGCGCATTTTTTGATCCCGACAACATGCCATCGGTCATAATTAATAAGCGCGGTTTTCCATTCCAGCTAATTGCGGCTAACCCTTCCGCCTCTTCAAATCCATCTAAACCATCAACCGTTACTCGTTGCGTAGTATTTTTCTGTGCATCCCATAACCACAATTTAAAATTAATATTGTTACTTTTACCCACAGGTCCGCTAATAACAAGATAACCTTTTAAGCGCGGAATATAATTAAGGCTACGTATTGCCTCGCCATTCAAATTTAGAAAGTGTATTTTTGAGGAAATCTTAGGCGGACTTTGCAAATTAAAGGTATCATTAATATTTTCTAAGGTTAATACAATCGCTCTATTATCCTTTAAGGGAGAACGCAATCCTATTAGTAATTTATCTTGGGCTGGATTTAAACTTAATCCTTCAATATTAAATCCTTGTTTTGACTTACTATTCTTTTCTTCTAAGGCGGAGATGAGAAATGGGTGAGCGGTAGCAATTGCTTCTTTTAAGGTCTTAATAACGACAGGCTCAATAATTGTTTGTCCTTGAATTTTGAAGCGAGTCAATTTTTCACGATTTTTCTTTCTTTTTCCCTTACTTGTAAAAGAATGAGAAGTAATTGCATATAAGTAACCTGAATTATCAATATCAATTCCCTCTAAATCATCAAGCTTTCTAAAATCCTTATTTTGACTATTTTCTGAAAATTGTTTTTGAGGGTAAAGCGGTTGCACACTAAAATCACCGCGATTATCCAGTGTTAAAATATCAAAAGGATGATCTTTTTCGTCATTAACGGTTAGAAAACGCCCATCAGCCAATTGCTGCACCCCCGATGCTTCTTGAACTGCCGCTAAAGATTTAAATTCAGTAAACGTTGGAAAACGCGCTTGTGAAGCGTCAAATGCTTTAACATCAGAAATGACTATACCCATATTTAAAGACAAATAAATAATAAAAAATAAACTAATACTTATTGCTAATCCTGCTATAAAAATATTATAGGCAAGACGTAATAGTTTAAATTTTCTAACTAAGCCAATTCCTAAACCATGGGTATGTTGGGCAATATGTCGATAAGTCAGTTCACGATTTTTCATAATTTTACTAACAACCTTCAAATAGTCCGCTTCCGTTAAGGCAATAAAATGTCCGAAAAATAAAATATTAGCCTTTCCTGTGAAAAAATCTTTTTTAGAAACATTAAGGTTACTACTAATATTAGGACGTGCTGCTCGAATAGCTAAAAACATCGCCATAAGACTGGTTAATAGTAAAACCCCGATAGGTATTAATAAATAAGGGTCAGAATTAAAAATAATTCCACCACTCGCAATAACAACCGATAAAATAAAGCCATTGATTGAAATCATAATATTAGCTTTATTATCAGCTAATGCTGTGAGTGCTAATTGGGTGCGACAGGAACTTCTAAACATGGTTTCAACACCACGAACACTGCCTTTTTCTCCAAGTTTAGAGGTTTTTTTTTGTTGTTTCTTCTTTTCCTTCTTTTTCTTCTTTTTTTTAATGATTTTAGCGATACTATCATTAGCCTCTTCATACGAAATTAATGATGTTTCGTTTGTCTCACTTTCTTCTGATGGAGGAATAGGGTCTAGTTCTTCTTTCAAAAGTAATTCTGACATGAGTTAAAATCCTAATGGCTGATAATTTATTTTACAGACTAACATTCTTAATTTTTCTCAAGTCTAGCATATTTTTTATTAATTAAAGGATGGCAGATTCCCTTTTTGTGACCTAGATTTTAACGTTATAATTCTATAAGTTTTTTAGTAAATATTATCTAACTTGTCGTGATAGGGTGTTTTAGGCCAAGCATTGAGGACAGATTTGACAACGGTTGCTAGAGGAATCGCAAAAAACACCCCCCAAAAACCCCAAAGTCCGCCAAAAAATAAAATGGCAATAATAATGGCAACAGGATGTAAATTAACCGCTTCTGAAAATAACAAAGGAACTAAAACAACCCCATCTATTGCCTGAATGATGGAATAGGCAATCACAATATAAATAAATGAATCATGACTCACGCCCCACTGAGCATAGGCAACGCCAAGAACAGGAAAAGTAACAAGCGTTGCCCCTACATAGGGAATAATAACCGATAACCCCATTAATACCGCCAAGAGCATGGCATAATTTAACCCTAATGTTGAAAAAGTTACATAGCTTGCTGCCCATAAAAGAAAAACTTCTACAAATTTTCCACGGACATAGTTTGCAATTTGAATATCGACTTCTTTCCAAACTTTCGTGGTCAAATAACGCTCTTTAGGGGTAAATTGCAAAAACCATTCAAGTAATATTATTTTATCTTTTAAGAAAAAATAAACCATTAGGGGAACTAAAAATAAATAAACCATTGCAGAAACTAAACCGACAACGGAGGCGGCTGAACCTGAAATAATTTCTTGTCCATATTGGAGTAATTCATTTTGTACAACCACCATAACTTTCCTAACACTATCTTCAGTCATAAGTTGGGGATACATTTGAGGTAAGTGCATAATTTCAGTCTGCATACTTTTCAACATTTCTGGTATTCGGTGTACCAATTGAATCGTCTGAGAAAAAACCATAGGCATCAATACAAAAATAAAAAAGCCTAAGCACGTGATAAAAATTGAAAAAATTATATAGACAGCCAATAAACGGGATATTTTTTTCTTCTCAGCTTTTATAACCAGACCATTTAATAAATAAGCAATAACAATAGAAGCAAAAACAGGCATCAATAAATCAGTTAAATAATAAATTGATAAAAAGCCAAAAAATAAAATAACGGCGAGTGCGACTATTTGTGGGTTAGGCAAAAAACGTTGTATTCGATGACTAATAAAATGAAAACTCGAAGAGTATGAAGGTGTGGTCATGTGATATCCCCGCTTAAATATGGTCGCTATTTTCGTTTATGAGCCGAATTAAAAGGTTGGCGTTTTGATTTTTTAACGGTTGGATAAGTCTTATTTTTTGTTGGTGACGTTTTTTGTTGCCAATGTTGTTTAGGAGGCTTTTCAGCTTTCATGTCAACAAATTCCATTAAAACAGCGAGTTCTTTTTCGTGTAACTCATAAAAAGTATGCGCTTTAACACGTTCTGGTAAAATTGCAGGCCCATATCTAACCCGCATCAAACGACTGACAATTACTTTTTGCGATTCCCACAAACGCCGAACGAGTCGATTACGCCCTTCTTTAACAACAACGTGATACCATTTGTTTGCCCCTTCCCCTGCAAAGAATTTTATATCAGTAAAATGCGCTAATCCATCTTCCAATTCAACCCCAGCTTTTAGCCGTGCGATCATTTCATTATCAACCGTTCCAAGGATTCTAACGGCATATTCACGATCAATTTCAGCTGATGGGTGCATAAGACGATTTGCCAATTCCCCGTTATTAGTCACCAAAATTAATCCTGACGTATTAATATCTAAACGTCCCACTGCAATCCAACGTCCGATTTGTAATTTAGGTAATTGGGTAAAAATAACGGGGCGACCTTCGGGGTCTCGTCGAGTAACAACCTCCCCTGTGGGTTTATGATAAACAAGTACCCGTGTTGGTTGTTCTGCAAATTTTTCCCAATTAACAATACGTCCTTTTATATCTAATCTATCGCCTGTTTTTAACGATTGCCCTAAATTCACTTTAACGCCGTTAATCGTTAATAATCCTTCTTTTATCCAGCGTTCAATTTCACGCCGTGAGGCAAGTCCCCCTCTCGCTAAAACCTTTTGAACGCGTTCACCTGTTTTAACAAACTCAGGATGATCGGTTTTTAATTCAGTCTGCTGAGCCTTTTGTATATTACGCTTATTATTTGGTTTTTTACTCACTACTGTCCTTTAAGGTTACTTGAGATTCAATCATCAGCTCATCCCACTCTTTAAGCTCTTCTAAGGCTGGGAGTTGTGTAAGTGATGAGACATTAAAATAGTCTAAAAATTGTTTGCTTGTCGCATAAAGTGCGGGGCGACCTGGGACCTCTTTTTGTCCGACCTTATCAATCCATTCACGTTCTAATAAGGCATTAATGATTTGTGAGGATACAGCAACCCCCCGTATATCTTCAATATCACGCCGTGTTACGGGTTGATAGTAAACGATAATGGATAATGTTTCTAATAAAGCGCGAGAATATTTTGGTGGTTTTTCTTCAAAAAGTCGTGTTACCCAAGGTGAAAATTCAGTGCGTACTTGAAAACGATAGCCTGTTGCGAGTTTTTTTAATTCTATGGCATGATTTTGATAATCAAGCATTAATGACTGACAAGAAAATTCAATATCTTTGATAGAAAAGGTTTCTAATTCTGGGAAGATCTTTTGTAACTGTTGGGGGGTTAAAGTATTGTTAGAGGCAAATAATAGTGCCTCTATAATCTTTTTTAATTCCATCTACAAGTACAACTTTTAAAATAGGCTAAATTTTAAGGTATCTTAACATGTTGTGACCAAACGCTACAGCGCTTTAACCGCCAATTAAAACAATTGCAGAGCCTTTTTGGCAATAGTATCAGGTGAACCTATGCAAAGTAAAAGGGGACGCAACCCTTTTATGTAGAGACATAGACCTGGTTTATATATAAGGTATTGAAATATAATGGTTAAAAAATAGTTGCACCCCCTTTTTTTCTTTTCCTTTCATTGCTTTTTTTTCCTATTAGGGAAAATTTTGTAATCAAGTTGATCTGCCCGCTTTGGTTAATCAAAGAAAACCCCTAAGTTTTAGCTAAGTTAATTTCTATAGTCTTTCCATCACGCACTATAAATGCGTAAATTTTAATTTTTTGGAGACAATGTATGAACTATTTAACTAAAACACTCATGACACTCATTATCGTTACCTCAAGTTTTTCAGGCGTAGCACTTGCTGAAGAAAATGATGCACTGATTGTTAAAGATGCCAAAATTTCATTAAAACAATCCGTGGATATTGCCTTAAAACAGGTTACGGGAATTCCTGCTCAATCTGAAATTGAATATAATGATAAAGGCATACTGATTTGGGAAGTTGAAATTATTAATGCAAAACAGCAAATAATTGAAATAGAAGTCGATGCAATCACAGGTAAAATCTTGAATAAAAAAATCGACAAAGCCGATAATGATCATGAAAAATAAAAATTAATTTTTTTAAATGCGCCACCTCTAGTTTGAGGTGGTTTTAAAAATAAGAACTAATAACCGACAAATAAGTGATGCGTATTTTACTGGTCGAAGATGATGAGCTGATTGGACAGGCTATATTGCAGGCCTTGCATGACGTTGCTTTTGCTGTTGATTGGGTACAAGATGGTGACACCGCACTTGCTGCCATTAAAATGGCGGATTATGAGCTTATTTTGCTTGACTTAGGTTTACCTCGCAAAAATGGCTTTGATGTTTTAAATGTATTACGCAGCAATCATAATACTGTACCTGTGATTATTATAACAGCTCGTGACGCGATAGAAGACCGTATTAAGGGGTTAGATTATGGTGCAGATGATTACCTTGTTAAACCCTTTGCCATCATTGAGTTACAAGCTCGCATTCGCGCGGTAATTCGTCGCAATCATGGCATAGCGACTCTCTTATTATCGAATTCAATTCTCGAACTTAATACTGCCACACGCTCTGTTATGCGTGATGCTAAAACCTATCAATTATCGGCGAGAGAATATGCCCTGCTTCATAGCTTAATGTTACGACCTGCTACAATTTTGTCACGAAACCAATTAGAAACACAGATTTATGGTTGGAATGAGGAAGTTCTTAGTAATGCCGTAGAATTCACAATCCATAGTTTGCGTAAAAAAATTGGTAAAGATGCTATTAAAAACATCAGGGGCTTAGGATGGATGGTCAGCAAGTAGGCAGTAAATATTCATTGCAACAACAACTTAGCCACTGGATGATGTTAATTGCCTTGGTTTTTTCGCTGATTATCGCTCTTATTTCTTGGGTAATGGCTTTTCATGAAGCGCGTGAATTACAAGATGATATTTTACAAGAAATAGCCAGCTTGATCGTAACTAATAAGATTACGCATACAGGCATTTTTCAGCAAAAAATAGCCGAAAACGCGCTGGTTTTTCAGCAATTAGAGAGTAAAACACAACAGACTTTTTTTTGGCTACCACAGCGTATTAAAGAGGGGTTGCATACCTTAAAAATAGGTCAGCAAGAATGGCGAGTATTGGTTTTTTCCCAACCATTATCGGCTAAACATTTTATGATTGCCCAGCAAACAGAATGGCGTAATGAAATCGCATGGAATAGCAGTCTCAATGTTTTTTTCCCCATTTTATTATTAATGGTCATTATGTTGTTGGTAATTAATTCTACTATCCAGCGTTTGTTTAAACCATTGAGTTATTTAACAGAAAAACTCAATCAACAAGATGGAACACAATTAAACCCTTTAGTTAATACGGGAATCCCCGATGAAATCACCCCCTTTTTACACGCGATTAATGGTTTATTGCTAAGAAGCCAGCAAGTAATGCAAAAGCAACAACGTTTTATTACTAATGCAGCGCATGAATTACGCACGCCTGTAACCGCACTGTCGTTGCTTACAGAAAACCTGCAACATGCTACTTCTAAAATTCAGCGTCAACAACGTCAACAACTTTTATTACAAGGATTAGAGCGATTACGGATTTTAGTTAACCAGCTTTTAGACCTTGCACGCCTACAAAATCATTATCGAAATTCGACAGTAATTGTTTCATTTAACCAGCTTATTTTAGAAACTATTGCTGACCTTTATCCTATGGCAGAAGTTAAAAATATTGATCTAGGAATGCTACGGCAAGAAACTGTAACCATCTGCGATCAAAATGGCAGTTTAAATCAATTAGTGCGTAATGCAATTGATAACGCAATTCGCTACACACCTTATGGTGGAAAAATAGATGTCAGTTTGTTTATTGAAACGAAACAAGCTGTTTTTCGTGTAGAAGATACAGGGTGCGGCATCACCGAATCTGAATTAGAACAAGTTTTAGAACCTTTCTATTGTAGTGAAAAAAATTTTCAAGCAGGTAATGGTCTGGGACTTGCGATTAGTCAGGAAATTGCACTTCGACTTGGAGGGCGTATTCGGTTATCAAATCGTTCTACAGGCGGCTTGCAGTTTCAATATCAACAACCCTTGCAGACCTAAAAATTAGTTAGAAACAGAATAGAAAAAAGGGACGCAACTAGCCTGTCGAAACGCCAATCTATTCCGTTATTTTTTTACGTGAGATTTGGATTCTATTTTTAGGAAACCCTGTCGTTTTTTTTAGTATAAGGGATACTCTCTTTTTCCCATTTATCCAAATCTATTTGTGAAGCTTTATTTAATACCTGATCAATAACAATATCGTTTCTACCACCACATAAAACTGGAATCAGCAACACTGAGCGATTCATATCTGCTCGGGGACTACGTCCAACGATGTGTTTAGTGTACCAAATAGTGATTCGATAATATCACTGTTCACCATTCATGCTAAAACTGCATGATTTTTAGCGAAGGTATTGCTTTTTACTTACACATTGGAAAACCTAAGGCTTCCCGACGTTGATAATAAGCCTTGGCAACGACTTTTGCCATATTACGAATACGCAAAATATAACGCTGACGTTCTGTGACAGAAATTGCATGGCGTGCATCTAATAAATTAAAGGTATGTGAAGCCTTTAAAACCATTTCATAGCTAGGTAAAGGTAAGTCTTTTTCAATTAATTTAATAGCCTCTTGTTCATAAGTATTAAAACATTCAAACATAAAAGGCACATTGGCATAATCAAAATTAAATGCAGACATTTCCACTTCATTCTGATGAAAGACATCACCATAAGTGACTATGCCTTCAGGACTGTTCGCCCAGACTAAATCATAAACACTCTCAACGCCTTGAATATACATGGCAATGCGTTCTAATCCATAGGTGATTTCACCCGTAACAGGTTTACATTCTAACCCCCCAATTTGTTGAAAATAAGTAAACTGAGTGACTTCCATTCCATTCAACCAAACTTCCCAGCCTAAGCCCCAAGCACCTAAGCTAGGCGATTCCCAGTTATCTTCAACAAAACGCACATCATGTTCCAATAAATCTAAGCCTAAATGACGCAACGAATCTAAATAGAGTTCTTGAATATTATTAGGCGAAGGTTTTAAAATCACTTGATATTGATAATAGTGCTGTAAACGCATCGGGTTTTCACCAAAACGTCCATCTGTTGGACGGCGTGAAGGTTGTACATAAGCAGTACGCCAAGGTTCAGGACCTATAGCACGTAAAAAAGTTGCGGGGTGAAAAGTTCCCGCACCTACTTCTAAATCCAAAGGTTGTAACAAAACACAACCTTGTTTCGCCCAATAATCTTGTAAGGCAAAAATTAGTCCCTGAAAAGTGGTTAAATCATTATTTAAACTAGACACAATGCTCAATAAGTTGTCGATAAAAAAGATTAATTATAGCTTAGTTTAGTTTGAGAGCTGACGATAATTTTTGACCTTTTCATAAAATAGACCCTTGCATGGCGATGAAAATAGGCGTAATGTTTAGTATATCATCACTTACTTATCTATCACCTTATGAGGCTAACATGACAAATAATAATCTTAATAGAAGACAATTTTTAAAATACTCTAGCCTAGGACTTGCAACCGCTGCATTTCCAAAGTTTTTGTTAGCAAATACATCAATCGCTAAAAGCTATCCTAGTGTCAATTTTAAAGCAGATGTCGAATTAGAGTTCACCTCAAAACGCGCTTTTATACAAATTTTAAGGCATGGAAATAAAACAGCCGTACAAAAATATTATGCTAAGGTTTTAAAAGGTGATCCAAAAACGTTACTAACCTTAAAGGGAAATTATTTAGGGCCTATTATTAACTTGGAACAAGGACAAAAGGTTAGGGTATTTTTTAATAATCAATTGGATGAGCCATCCATTATTCATTGGCATGGTTTACATGTCCCTCAACGAAGTGATGGGCATCCCATGTATGCTATTCAACCAGGAGAACAATATGTTTATGAGTTTGAAGTTTTAAACCGTGCAGGCACAAATTTTTATCATTCCCATACGCATGGTGAAACAGGTCGGCAAGTTTATAACGGTTTAGCCAGTATGATTCGGGTAACTGATACGCATGAAAAGAAATTGGAACTGCCTACGGGTGAATATGATTTGCCGCTGGTTATTCAAGACCGTTCTTTTGATGGTGATAATCAATTAAGCTATATTCGGCGAATGCCGCAACGGATGATAGGTTTTTTAGGGGAAATGATTTTGGTGAATGGCAAGCCTAATATTGAGTTCTCAGTTAAATCTCGTGCCTATCGTTTTCGGGCTTTAAACGCATCTAATTCACGAATTTATAAACTCGCTTGGGATGATGGAACGCCCATAACGGTTATTGGTACCGATGGTGGCTTATTAGAAAAACCCGAAACCCGACCTTATGTAATGCTCGCGCCCGCTGAACGTTTGGACTTATGGTTAGATTTTAGTGGTCGAAAGCTTGGGGCTGAACTAAAATTATATAGTCTGCCTTATGATGCGGTAATGCCAATGATGTATCGTATGCACGGACGCATGGAGTCAAATGGAATTGAAGCGGGGGCTAAATTTAAAATTGCAAGCTTTAAAGTAATAGAAATAGTTAATAACTCTCCTAAGTTGCCCGCGAAATTAGCAACGATTAAACGTTTTAGTGAAAATGATGTTAATAATGCTAATAGCCCTATTCCTATTGGATTATCTATGCGACACATGTCAGCACTTATCAATGGAAAATCCTTTTCAATGGATAGGGTGACGAAAGGCGAACAAGTTGAATTAGGCTCTCATAAAAAAATAAAGATTTTTCATGAACATGGATCACGCGGAAAAATGGGTATGGGTATGGGTATGGGTATGATGGGGGGAATGTCAATGCCTCATCCGATTCATTTACATGGACAACAATATCAAATTTTATCTAGAACCTATAACGGCAATGATGAAGCGGCTTATGCGACCGTCAATAAGGGATTTATAGATAACGGTTGGAAGGATACGGTGTTAGTTATGCCTGGTGAAGAAATTGAAATTATCAAACCTTTTGAAGATTATAAAGGTTATTTCCTTTATCATTGTCATAATTTAGAACATGAAGATTTAGGGATGATGCGTCAGTTTTATGTAGGATAAAATTATTGATACATAGAAAGCCCTTCCCATAAGTGATGGAAAGGGCTTTAATCTAGTGCCTTTTATTCAGGCATGACATTTGCAGCTGTTAAGCCTTTGTCACCTGTTTCAATGTCAAAGTTAACGGTTTGCCCAGGATTTAACGTTTTAAACCCGTCACCTATGATGACTGAATGATGTACAAAAACATCTTCACTGCCTTCGGTAGGTTCAATAAAACCAAACCCCTTCGTATTGTTAAACCATTTTACAGTGCCTGTTGCCATTTGGAAAACTCCTTAAAATTAAAACTTACGATTACACAGAACTACAACATTGATAACCGCGAGATGTTTCTCATAGGCTTTAATCTCAATATTTATTTCTGATTAATACTATTGTACTGTGATTTAACGTAAGATGTCATCTGCGTATTCCTATGAAGACTACTTATCCTTAGCTATAAGCACTATTGGATATAGCAATTTATTTTTTTAAATCCCTTTGATAATTCAATACCTTCGCCAAAAAACCATGCAACTTTAGCATGAATCCTACCAAGTTCTACGGCTTGGAGCGTTTTGTCGTCACACAAATTTCATCAACCTTAAGCCGAGTGACACATAATCCGAAGCATGACTTTACGCGCCCTAAGGAATTTCAACAGCAAATAAATCACTTCTTTGAGGTGATCTTGCCTGATATTTCAGGCTCTTTAGACAGCAGAATTAATGATAATTTTCAGGTGCTATAATTTCTGCATCTTGAGGTTATCTGGGTATAGCTGGTTCATAGTCCGCGAACATAAGGCTGGACGAAAGGCTTCAAGCGTTGTTATCATTTCATTCATAGTCAAATTTTGTAACTTCTGTGGTGTCGTAACCTAGAATTTTACTTAATTTGACTATTTTTTGTTTTTAAAGACTAACTTTGCCCGTTTGTCAAAGGTATTGAAAAAGATAATGATAAAAAAACTTGCTATTAGTGTTGGTTATGCCAGTGACAAAGGAATTAAAACTGAAAATGAAGATTTTTTTGGGCATTTTATTCCCGATGAACCACAACTCACGCATAAAGGGATTAGCATTGCCATTGCAGATGGCATGAGTGGTTGTGAGGCGGGAAAAGAAGCCAGCCATTGTTGCATTGTTAGTTTTTTAAGTGATTATTACAGTACGCCTGATTCATGGTCAGTAAAAAAATCGGGACAAAAAATTCTCTCAGCGACTAATTCTTGGCTCTACAGTCAAGGTCAGATTCAATATGAATCAACCAAAGGGATGGTTTGTACCCTAAGTGCGATGATATTTAAATCGACAACTGCCCATATTTTTCATATTGGCGATTCTAGAATTTATCGCCTACGTCAGGGACGATTTGAGCAAATGACCCGTGATCATCGTATTTTTTTAGCAAAAGATAAAAATTATCTAAGTCGTGCGATGGGGATTGAACCCCATTTAGAAGTGGATTATAAAGCCTTTCCTTTAGAAAAAGGCGATACTTTTCTAATGACTACAGATGGTATCCATGATTTTGTTGATGATAAAAGCTTAAAATCTCAGCTACAGCAAGGTAATGATTTATCCGTACAAGCACAGGCTATTTTAAATCAAGCCCTGAATAAGGGCAGTGATGATAATTTAACCTGCCAAATTATTAGAATTGAATCGTTACCTCAAGCTAAAGAAGATGAGGTTCTACGTCGCCATGCAAACTTACCTTTCCCCCCCCCTTTAGACGTTGGAATGATTTTAGATGGGTATAAAATTGAAGCTGAATTACATGCCAGTAATCGAACTCAAATTTATAAAGCCTTTGATACGCAGACAAAAACATGGGTTATTTTAAAAACCCCCTCGGAATTATTTAGTGATGATACCCATTACATTGAACATTTTTTACATGAGGAATGGGCGGGTAAACGGATTCAGCATAAAAATGTACTTAAAATTTTAAGTTCTGATCGCAATAAAAGTTGTATTTATTATGTCACTGAGTTTATTGAAGGAAAAACCTTAAAACAATGGATTGATGAAAATCCTAAGCCTAATATTAGTGAAGTTCGAGAAATAATTAAACAAGTGGTTAAAGGGGTGCGCGCATTTCATCGCATGGAAATGTTGCATCAAGATTTAAAACCTGAAAATATTATGATTG
>CAYROI010000039.1:7759-18842 GCA_964425835.1 uncultured Methylococcaceae bacterium | reverse complement strand
CGTCAAGCAGAGCTTGAAGGTAGGCGTTCCCAAGCTGGAGCTTGGGAACGAGAAAATAACCTTTGAGTTATTTGTCCTGTCACTTTCATTTTATCAACTTGTTAAATTTTAATTAAGCAAAAAAAAAGGGCTGGACGAATCCAGCCCCTCTTATTTAGTCGTGCTTCTAGTCTTTCTTAACTTCTTCAAACTCAGCATCTAAAGCATCATCATCAGCTTTTGGGGCCTCTTCTCCACCAGTTGGAGCTTCACCGCCAGCGGCTGCTTGTTCTGCATAAACTTTTTCAGCTAATTTACCTGATAATTCAGTTAAAGCGGTTGTTTTAGCTTCAATATCATCTTTATCATCGCCTTTAATCGCTTCTTTTAAGGCTTCAACCGCAGAATTAATCGCTTCTTTTTCAGAAGCATCAACTTTATCCCCTAATTCTTCAACGGATTTTTCAGTCGCATTTATCATACCTTCAGCATTATTACGTGCTGAAACTAATTCCGTAACTTTACGATCTTCGTCTGCATGCGCTTCGGCATCTTTTACCATACGATCGACTTCTTCATCTGATAATCCGCTAGAGGCTTTTATAATAATAGATTGCTCTTTACCTGTCGCTTTATCTTTTGCCGATACGTTTAAAATCCCATTCGCATCAATATCAAAGGCAACTTCAATTTGCGGTGTTCCACGACGTGCAGGGGGAATATCCTGCAAATCAAAACGACCCAAAGATTTATTGCCCGTTGCAACTTCACGTTCCCCTTGTAATACATGAACTGTTACTGCGGTTTGATTGTCTTCTGCGGTTGAAAACGTTTGTGATGCGTTGGTTGGAATGGTGGTATTTTTTTCAATTAATTTAGTCATGACACCCCCCATGGTCTCAATGCCTAAAGATAATGGGGTGACATCTAGTAATAAAACATCGGTAACATCGCCCCCTAAAACACCTGCTTGAATGGCAGCACCTAAAGCAACCGCTTCATCAGCATTAACATCTTTACGGGGTTCTTTACCAAAAAACTTTTCAACGAGCTCTTGAACTTTAGGCATCCGTGTTTGCCCGCCAACCAGAATAACTTCGTCAATATCAGAGGCAGATAAATTTGCATCTTTTAATGCCGTTTGACAAGGGGCTTTTGTGCGTTCAATTAAATCATCCACTAACGATTCTAATTTAGCACGCGTTAATTTAACGTTTAAATGTTTAGGACCTGAAGCATCCGCAGTTACATACGGCAAATTAATATCGGTTTGTTCTGTTGAAGATAATTCAATTTTTGCTTTTTCAGCTGCTTCTTTTAAACGTTGTAATGCTAAAGGATCATTATGTAAATCAATACCATTATCTTTTTTAAATTCATCCGCTAAAAAGTCAATAATACGCAAATCAAAATCTTCACCGCCTAGAAAAGTATCCCCATTTGTAGCTAATACTTCAAATTGATGTTCGCCTTCAATTTCTGCAATTTCAATAATAGAAACATCAAAAGTACCACCGCCTAAATCATACACGGCAATCGTAGTATCACCTTTAGGCTTGTCCATACCAAAGGCTAATGCCGCCGCAGTAGGCTCATTAATAATACGCTTAACATCTAAGCCTGCAATCCGCCCTGCATCTTTAGTCGCTTGACGTTGTGAGTCATTAAAATAAGCAGGAACCGTAATCACCGCTTCTTTAACTTCTTCACCTAAAAAGGCTTCGGCATCTTTTTTCAACTTCATTAAGATACGAGAAGAAATTTCAGGGGCTGCCATTTTATTACCATGACATTCAACCCACGCATCGCCATTTTCTGCTTCGATGATGTTGTAAGGCACCATTTTGATGTCTTTTTGAACGACTTTTTCTTTAAAACGACGACCGATTAAACGCTTAATTGCAAATAAAGTATTTTCAGGATTAGTCACCGCTTGTCGTTTAGCCGATTGCCCGACTAAAACTTCATCATCAGGTGTAAAAGCAATAATAGAGGGAGTGGTTCTTGCGCCCTCACTATTTTCAATAACACGTGCCGTGCCGTTTTCTAATACAGCAACACAGGAATTAGTTGTTCCTAAGTCAATACCTATCATTTTAGCCATTAAATTCTCCGAACGGGTTGTTTATATAAATAATTAAAAGTTGTTAGCAATATGGGGTTATCTGTTTTAATTTCAAGTTTATGCCTCTTCAACCGCTTTAGAAACAACGACCATCGCAGGACGAATTAAACGACCATTTAGACTATAACCTTTTTGAAATACATTTAAAACGGTATTAGGTTTAGTTTCTGCAGAAGGTTGCATTGTCATCGCTTGATGATGTTCAGGGTTAAAGATCTCCCCCATCGGATCAATTTTTTTAATGTTAAATTTACTAAACACTGACTCAAACTGTTTTAAGGTTAATTCATAACCTTCACGAATTTTTTGAATTTCCTCACTATCGCCAGTCACTGCGTGTAAACCCAGTTCTAAACTATCAATGACCGCTAATAATTCTTTAGAAAACTTATCTAAAGCAAATTTATGGGCATTTTCTAAATCTTTTTGTGTTCTACGTTTCAAGTTTTCCATTTCTGCTTGAATACGCAAGGCTTTATCTAAATTTTCAGTGGATTTTTTCTCAGACTCAGCGAGTTGTTTTTGTAATGCTTCCACTGTGATTTCCTCAGTGGGTAATTCTTCAACTGATTCTGTTTGTTCTTCGTCAATAACAACGGGTTGATCGTTAATATCAATTTCTTTTTGAGAATCGGGGGTTTCCTGCTCATTACTCATGGTTTTAAAGCTCCAAAATATAAGGGTATTTAAAGGTTAAACGCAAACTGCGTTAATAAAATATTTGAGAGTTAAGATGAGGGTTTATAATTTGTAATTCAAGGCTGCGCCTAATAATTTAGCGGTAACATCCACATAAGGAATAATTTTTTCATACGCCATACGGGTAGGTCCGATAACACCTAAAACACCAACAACTTCATTATTAACAGAATAGGCGGAAGTAACTAGACTACAGTGTTCAAAAGCTTCATAACCTGACTCCTCTCCAATAAAAATTTGTACGCCGTCCGCTTCAAGGCATTGATCTAACAAATGAATCACACTACGTTTTTGACCAAAGGCATCAAATAATTGTTTTAGTCTTTCCATGTCAGATAACTCAGAAAACCCCATTAAATTGGTTTCACCACTTAAAACATAATCTTCATGTTCTTGTTGTTTGTCAAAGGCAAGTTGTGCCATGTTAATCGCATCAAGCATTTGTTGATTAAGCTGTTGTTGCGTTTGCTTAAGTTCTTTTAAAACCGCTGAACGTACAAAAGCAAGGCTTTTACCTGAATAAATAGAATTAAGATAGGCTGCCGCTTGTTGTAATTCAGCAGCAGAAAATTCTTTGGTTGGTTGAATAATTTTATTATGAACTTCTTGTTCTGCAGTCACAAAAATAACTAAAACACGATTATGAGATAACGGCAAAAATTCAATGTGTCGCAGGCAATATAATTCTTGCCTGGGTAGGGTAACAACCCCCGCCATTTGCGTGACATCTGATAGTAATTTAGACGCGACCCCAAGCATATCACCACGTTCATCATTTGAATGACCTAGACGTTGAGATAGAATTTCTAATTCGTTATTTTTTAAAGGTTTAACCGTTAATAGACTATCTACAAATAAGCGATAACCTGATGCTGTTGGCACACGACCTGCGGAGGTATGAGGTGAACTTATAAGTCCTAAGTCTTCTAAATCTGCCATCACATTGCGTATGGTAGCAGGACTTAACTGTAAATTAGGCTCTTTGGATAACAACCGAGAGCCTACAGGCTGTCCATCAGTAATATAACGTTCAACTAATATTTTTAATAATTGTAATGATCTTTCATTGAGTTGTTGCGTCTTTTCCACATGAACCTCTCTATTTAAATTAGCACTCATCAGAAAGATTGCTAATTTAGCAAAATATCAGTTTGCTTGTTAACTGTCAAGATTAGTAAGTAGTCACCGTTTAGTACTACAATATCTTTCATAACCCTGCAAATCACCTTCTATGGCTTTTTCATTTCGTTCGCTTTTCAGCGTTTATTTGCTGAATGGATCTCAGTTCCAGTCACTCTAAAATAAGCTAATATAGTTTGCCAGATGCTAATAATTCTTATTATATATTTAGAATTGACGGAATCAAACGTGAGGATAACACAATCACCCCCGGCCCTGATTTTCAAAATTTGACGAAATATAAAATAATTTCAATTAAAATAATGAATAACTGTGTTATACTGAACGAATTTATTAGGTATTTGTATTAATTGCAAACAGTCAGAACTGTAATTTAATAACAGTTACCCTAACGGATAATGACTGGATAATATACAGGTATCAAATGAAATAAAGGTATAATCTAAGTATTTGCTTAACCAAAAAAGAAACTGATTTTTGTGACAAGTGATGCAGATGTTATATACTCAACTAAATTCAAGTTCTGATTTTGTAATGGTGATAGCAAATTGGAATTATATTTTTCACTAAAGATAAAGAGAGTATTATGAGTAAAGGCACAGTTAAGTGGTTTAGTGCAGATAAAGGTTTCGGTTTTATTACGCCAGAAGACGGAAGTAAAGATTTGTTTGTTCATCATTCTGAGATTCAAGCAGGCGGTGAATACGCAACATTGAATGATGGTCAAACCGTTGAGTTCGAAGTAGGGCAAGGACAGAAAGGCCCATGTGCAAATAAAGTTGTTGTCATTTAGCAATCAGCACATAATATAAAGATCAAACAGATGGATAAAAGTAGCGATATTTTTTACTCTTGTAGAAAATCTCGCTGCTTTTGTCCACTACTTATTTTAGATTTATCATATTAAGTGAAAAAGTTTTATGATAAATAAAGCAATTTAAATCAACTATTTATAGCGTTTTTTAAACACACTAAAAAACATTAGCCTTCTTGAAAATCCAAAAATAACTTCTTAAAACTAAAAAGACCTTTTTAGATTTAGCTTGTTGTGTCCAGCCTTTTATTTTTGCCTCTCCTTTTTACAATTACGATTAAAAAATAATAACGCATAGGATTATTAAATCTCCCCTATATAGGCTTATAAATTTTTTGTGACAATAAATATTTCAAACCGTAGAACTCGCATGAGTATTTAATAAAAAAGGCATTAACTAATGATACCAATGGTAAATCTTAAAGCTCAATACATTGAAATTAAAGATGAAATTGAAACAGGACTTGCACAAACGCTAAACAAATGTTCTTTTATTTTAGGGGAAAATGTACAAGCTTTTGAAAAAGAAGCGGCCGATTATTTGGGGGTAAAGCATACAATAGGAGTCGCCTCTGGCACTGATGCCCTACATCTTGCTTTATTAGCCGCAGGGGTTAAAGCAGGTGATGAAGTAATTACCACCGCTTTTACCTTTATTGCCACCGCCGAGGCGATTAAATATATCGGTGCAACGCCTGTTTTTATAGATATAGACCCAAAAACTTTTAATATTAATGTCGATGAAATTGAAACAGCGATTACATCTAAGACCCGTGCCATTATGCCTGTTCATTTATTTGGGCAACCTGTTGATCTGGTAGCGATTAAAAAATTGTGCGAACAATATAATTTAAAATTAATTGAAGATTGCGCGCAATCGTTTGGCGCGAGTATAAGAGGCAAGCAAACGGGTTCGATGGGAGATGCTTCAGGCTATAGTTTTTTTCCTAGTAAAAATTTAGGAGCTTTTGGTGACGGGGGCTTAGTGGCTACAAATTCTGATGACATTGCAATAAAAATAAAGCAATTGCGTAATCATGGCTCAGGTGAACGTTATTATCATGATGTGATTGGTTTTAACAGTCGATTAGATGAAATACAAGCAGTCGTTTTACGGGCGAAATTAAAGCGCGTTGATGATTATAACCAAGCACGCCGACATAGCGCGCATTTATATTCCCAATTAATGGCTGATTTACCGATAATAACCCCTTTTGAAGATAATATAGGGATTCATGTTTACCATCAATATACCCTATTATCTGAACGCCGTGATGAGATTCTAAAAGCTTTGCAAGCACAACAAATTGGCTGTGCGGTTTATTATCCTATTCCTTTACATCAACAAAATGTTTTTAAAGCGGAATGTCATGGTCTATCACTCCCTATAACCGAATCGGTTGCCGCTAATTGTTTATCATTACCTATTTGTGCCAATATTGATGATGAAACGATTATAAAAATTACGGATGTCATTAAGGCATTATTTTAATGGTTGGCTTATGTTCATCCTCTGCCGCTTAATTTCTCATCGTGCTTTTTAAGCGTTTTTTGTAAGTATAGAGAGCAGGAATAAAAAGTAAAACAATGATGATAATCCCTATTAATAAAGGTAAAAAAATAGGCTTATTCCATTGTTCTCGTTTTCGCGCTCGGACAGATCCTTCAATACGTGTGTATTTCAGGGTATTATTTGCCATTAAGTTAGGTTTTAAATTTTTATACCAACTATGGGCTAAAATAAAATTTTTAGGATGCAAGCCAAAAACCCACGGCGCATCATGGCGAACAATTTCCTGCATTTGTTGAATAATTTGAAAACGTGATTCACCATTTTCCATATTTCGCATTTTTTCAAACAACGCATCAAACTGCGGGTTGTGGTAATTAACCGCATTTTCACCGCCCTGTTTTACTTTGCCATTTTCACCATAGAGTAGAAAAAAGAAATTTTCAGGGTCAGGATAATCAGCATTCCAACCCCAAACAAAAATCTGTGCATGACCATTACGCATTTTTTCCTGAAAACGATTGTAATCTGTTGCACGAATAACTAATTTAATTCCCAATTTTTCAAATTGCTTTCTAAACCAATTCATTCGAGGTCTATCATCAACACTTGCAGAAGCGGTATCAAAATATAAAGTTAAAGCATCCCCTGTTTTTGGGTCTATTCCCGCTTGATAACCTGCCTCAGCTAATAATTGTTTGGCATAATTAATATTTTTACGTTTTCCAAGACTATCATAAACATAAGGATTAACCCCTGCATTACCCGCTAAAAAACCATAAATACCTGGCGGTAATAAACCTTGTGCGGCAATGCCACGACCATTATTAAAAATAGAAATATATTCTTCATAGTCAATGGCAATCGAAATAGCTTGGCGTAGCTTTCGGGATTTTTCTGAATTACCGCCGACTATATTATCTAGCATATTAAACCCTAAATAATAAATAGAAGTGGCAACCGATGTTTGTAAATGTATCCCTTTTTCCTGCATAGCCGTCGTTAATTGGGCATCCCCGTCACTTGCAAATTGCACCGCTTGATCAAAACTATCAGAAGCAATCCCTGAGGCATCATAATAACCTTGTAAAAATTTATTCCAATAGGGAATGGTTTCTTTTTCTAATATGTAAACGACTTTATCAATAAAAGGTAACGCTTTCCCTGCATCGGTTAATAATCCCCGCTTAATATCTATTTTTTCACCTTCAGTAGGATATTTTTCACCATGAAAATTGGGATTTTTAATTAACACCATTCTTCGATTTGGATTATTTTCGGCTAATAAATAACTGCCTGTGCCAATGGGATACCAATCTAAGGTTATATTGCGTTCGATAAGCCCACGTTGTGCATAAAAAACATCGGCTTCCCAAGGCATGGGGGCAAAAAATGGCATCGCTAACCAAAACCGAAATTGGGGGTATTTACCCTTAATACGGATACGATAACGATAGCGACTTAGTACTTTAACTCCTGTTATTTCTAAATCTTTGATCGCCGTTTTAGGTAACGCTTTAAGTTGCTCTGCATAATCTGCAAATCCGTCAATATATTGCTTCATAATTTCAGCAATTGGGGAATGAATTTTAGGATGAGCCAAGCGTTTTATTTGATAAACATAATCCTCAGCAATTAATTCACGTGTCCCTGTCATTGTAAAATCATTTAAAGTGTTGATATTTTCTAAACGACTTTCACTCAAGTTATGATAAGAAAAAATTCCTTGGCTATTTTTTGCAAAAGCGGAATGCGGTTGATACTGAATGCCAGGTTTTATTTCAATAATATAATCACTAAAGGCAATGTCTTTTTCATCCGCCTCAGCGGTTAATAATTTCCCAGCTGCATTAAAATACTGAATAGTGGGAAGCTGGGTTGCCGTTAAAGGAATCAATTGATAAGGGCGTTTTAAATAATGATATTGAAAGGGCGGCTCGTAAATTTGAGCAATAAAGAGATATTCATTACTGCTATATGAAATCGCAGGATCTAAATGTTTTGGGCGTTCTGAGAATGAGGAATATAAAATATTTAAAGACCCATCCTTTTCCACATAAGGGTTATTAAGTTCGGTTAAATTACAAGCGGATAACAGGCTAAAAAGTAGGAAAAATAAAATTTTATTCAAATACATTGGCGATTATTTTTTTAAACGAAGATAATCAGCGGTCATATAAAGTGCGGCAATAGAACGGGCTTCACTACATTCTTGGGTTGCTAAAAGTCCACTAATATTGGATAATTTCCAAGGAATGACCTCTAAAGGTTCTGGCTCATCACCCTCTAATTTTTCAGGGTATAAATCACGAGCAACCATCACATGAATATCATGCTCCATATAAGAGGGGGCTAATGTTAATGCGGTGAGTTCTTGAAAATATTTTGCGCCATAACCCACTTCTTCTTTTAACTCACGGTTTGCTGCCTCTAAAACGCTTTCATTGGCATCAATTTTGCCTTTAGGCAAGCCCAATTCATAACGATCAACGCCTGCAGAATATTCTCTAATTAATAAGACGGTTTCATCATCTAATAATGGGACAATTAATACAGCACCGTGACCGCCATTGCGTTTTAAACGTTCATAATTACGTTGCTCACCATTATTAAAGACAATATCCATACTTTCAATGGCAAATAAACGACTATGACAGACAGCTTGACGACTTAAAATAGTAGGTTTTTTAGGCATAATGTTATGATGATAATTGCTGAAGGATGATTTAACTATAGGCTATATGATGATAAATTGGAATTTGTGTGACACTGTATTGTTAGATATGGATGGAACGTTACTTGATTTGAACTTCGATAATCACTTTTGGCATGAATTTGTGCCTTTAAAATATGCTGAGAAAAATAACCTTTCATTATCAACAGCCAAACAAATCTTGCAACCAAAATTTAAACAAATGGAAGGAAAATTAGAATGGTATTGCCTAGACTATTGGACACAAGCCTTAGCACTAAATATAGCCGAGCTTAAAGTTGAAATAGCGGGGTTAATTGCGGTTCTCCCTCATGTTATTGAATTTTTAGAACTTTTAAAGCGGACTGAAAAACAAGTATTTTTAGTGACCAATGCACATCGTGATAGTTTAAATTTAAAAATGGAAAAAACTTGTTTACAGTCTTTTTTTGATGGCATTATTTGTTCCCATGATTTTGGGGTTGCCAAAGAAAACCCGCTCTTTTGGACATCTTTACAACAACAGCAAGGTTTTGATAAACAAAGAACCTTAATGATAGACGATAGTTTAGCGGTATTAAATGCCGCTAAACAATTTGGAATTGCCTATTTAATTGCTGTTAGTAAACCTGATACGAAAAAACCAGTGAAAGCAATTGATAGCTATTGTGCTATAGAGGATTTTCGTAAATTATCAGATCAGCTTAAAAATAAATTTGCAATTGAAAATCACCCCATTTTACGATAACGTTTATCAGCTACTGTCAATAAGCCCCCTAAAGTCATTAATAAGCCTCCCAACCATAACCAACGTACAAAGGGTTTATAATGCACGCGTACTGCCCATGCCTTGCCTTTCTGATCCAATGGCTCACCTAGCGCAACATATAAATCTCGCCACAAACTAGGATCAATATCAGCCTCTGTCATCATTGAGCGTTTAACCGTATAATGACGTTTTTCAGGATTTAATTCGGTAATAAACTCACCCTCTCTAGTAACTATTAGCCGACCTTGATCTGCACTATAATTTGCGCCCTTGACAGTTTTTGTCCCTTGAAACTCAAAAACATAACCTGATAATTCTACTTTATCGCCTTTTTCCATTCGTATATCGCGTTCTTCGCTATACACTGAAACCAAGGTAATACCCACCGCAACAACAGCAACCCCCACATGAGCCAACATCATGCCATAATAACTTAAAGAAAGTTTGCGCAGCCGTTGCCAATAAGAAGCGGTATGCTGAAATTTGTGTATAAATTCTAATCCTGTCGTTGCAAAAACCCAGCAACTTAAACTAATCCCAATAAATACTGAAAAATCAAAGCCATCGCCGTAAAGAAAAGGAAATACAATGCCTATCAATAAACTTGCTAAGCATGGCTTCCATAAGGTTTGAATAAGGGGATCAATCCTTGTTTCTCGCCATCTAATGGTTGCAGATAAGCCCATTGCTACCGTCATTAATCCCATAATAGGCACAAAAACTGCATTGAAATAGGGAGGACCTACTGAAATTTTTCCCCCACCCAGTGCATCAAGCAGTAAAGGATATAATGTGCCTAATAAAACCGTCGTTGCCATGACGGTTAAAAAAACATTATTAACTAATAATAGTGTTTCACGGGATAAAGTAGAAAATTGAGCTTCACTTTTCACATTCGGGGCTTTAAAAGCGTATAACGTTAACGAGCCACCAATAGTTAAACAGAGCAAGATAAGGATAAATAATCCACGCTCAGGATCAGATGCAAAGGCGTGTACAGAAGTTAAAACGCCCGAGCGAACTAAAAATGTGCCCAATAAACTTAAGGAAAAGGCAAAGATAGCTAACAATACCGTCCAACTTTTAAAAACCCCCCGTTTTTCAGTCGCCGCTAATGAATGCACTAACGCTGTCCCAACTAACCACGGCATTAATGACGCATTTTCAACAGGGTCCCAAAACCACCATCCTCCCCAGCCAAGTTCATAATAAGCCCACCAACTGCCTAAAGTAATCCCGCCGCCTAGAAATGCCCAAGCGATATTCGTCCAAGGACGAGACCATCTTGCCCAAGCCGCATCTAATCGCCCAGATAAAAGCGCGGCAATTGCAAAGGAAAAAGCCACAGAAAAACC
>CAYROI010000039.1:3183-7659 GCA_964425835.1 uncultured Methylococcaceae bacterium | reverse complement strand
CTAATCGCCCAGATAAAAGCGCGGCAATTGCAAAGGAAAAAGCCACAGAAAAACCGACATAGCCCATGTAAAGCATTGGCGGATGAACAATTAAACCAATATCTTGTAATAAAGGATTTAAGTCTGCACCATCGACTGGAAATCTAGGTAAATATCGACTAAATGGGCTAGAAGTAAATAATAAAAAAGCAATGAAACCAACCGCGACCAGCCCCATTACGGATAATACTCGCGCTAACATATCTAGGGGTAATGCACGACTAAAAATGCTCACAGCCAACGTCCAACCACTTAAAATAAATGCCCAGAGTAATAATGAACCTTCGTGTCCGCCCCAAATCGCACTAATTTTAAATTGAGTCGGTAATTGACTATTCGAATTATTAGCAACATAAACCACCGAAAAATCATCAACTACAAAGGAATAGCCTAAACAAAGCATACTCACACTTAAAAATAAAAATTGTCCCTTGACCAAAGGTTTAGCATAATTCATCCACAATTGATTATGAACGGCAACCCCATAAAGCGGAACACTGGCTAAAACGGCTGACAAACATAAAGAAAGGATCAAAGAAAATTCACCAATTTCAGGAATCATTGGTTTACCTTTGCTTTCTTTTTCATAGATTCGGCAATTTCGGGCGGCATATAATTTTCATCATGTTTTGCTAACACTTCATCGGCTTGAAAAACACCTTGTTCATCCAAAATTCCTTGCGCCATAATCCCTTGTTCTTCACGAAATAGATCAGGTAAAATACCTGTAAAAACAACTTTCAATTGATTGGCGTTATCGGTTAATTTAAAACTAACTTGTAAGGAATTGGGCGCACGTTTAACACTCCCCTTAACCACCATTCCACCAACACGCATCCGTGTATTTGGCGGGGCTTCACCACTTGCAATCTGTGAAACAGAATAAAATAAATTAATATTTTGGTCTAAAGCGAACAAGGTTAAACTAACGGCTAACCCACTACCAAAAACGAGTGCTAAAATAATAATTAAGCGTTTTTTTCTTTTAGTTGTCATTTGTTTTTTCACGTCGTAATTGACGTTTCGCGTTTTTAAAAAATAAGCGTTTGTTAGTAATAACAATGACGCTGTTATAAATAATAATGGCTAAAAAAATACCATAACTTAACCAGACATAGAGTCCGTGTTTACCCATTTGTAAAAAATCGGCGAACGATGCAAAATACCCCATTTAAAAGCTCCTTTTAATAATTTTCTATGATGATTTTAACCCAGTCTGCACGTTTTTCTCGTTGCAAAGTTTCTATTCGCGCCCTTGCCATTAACATAACCGCAAAAAAACAATAAAACCCTAACACCATAATTAATAAGGGAATCCACATTTCAGGCGGCATAGCAGGTTTTTCAGTGATTTTAAAAGTTGCAGGTTGATGCAACGTATTCCACCATTCGACAGAATACTTAATAATAGGAATATTAACTAATCCCACCAACGCTAAAACAGCTGACGCTTTATCAGCACTTGCTCTATTTTCAAAAGCAGAACTTAATGCGATGACACCAATATAGAGAAAAAGTAAAATTAACATTGAAGTGAGTCGTGCATCCCAAACCCACCAAGCTCCCCATGTTGGCTTTCCCCAAATAGCCCCTGTCGCCAATGCCATGACTGTGATAGATGCACCAATCGGTGCGGCACATTTGGCAATAATATGTGCCATTTTTATTTTCCAAATTAAGCCAACACCGCCTGCAACCGCCATTAACATATAGCACGATTGTGCTAAAATTGCAGAAGGTACGTGAACATAAATAATCCGAAAACTATTCCCTTGCTGATAATCTTCAGGGGCAAAAACTAACCCCCATATTAAACCAATCATCATAAGCAATACAGTAATAACAATTAGCCAAGGCAATAATTTACCACTAATCTCATAAAACCATTTCGGAGAGGCTAATTGATAAAACCAGCGTGGAAGTTTGATCTTCATTGTCTTAATCTCAAATTATTTATTATTTTGCTACAAAATAGTTTTAATGCAGTAGGAGCTACTAAGGACATTATGTTTAAATAATAGTTGCAATTAATCCCACCGATTATCCCTAACTTGTACTCTGCCATTTTTAATTTGTATCGGAAAACATTCGATATCTTCGTAAGCGGGGGCAGATTTTACAACACCCGTTTTAATACAAAAACGCGCCCCATGTCGTGGGCAAATAATTTCATCGCCTTCAATTCTTCCACTTGCGATTTCAGCCCCATCATGGGTACACGCATCTTCAATGGCATAAAATTGTCCTGCAATTTTAAAAATAGCCACATCAACCCCCTCAATATCTGCCACTATATTTTCACCTTCAGCTAACGCATTTTCTGCCACAACATCTATCCAGTCTGTCATTGTTATCTTATACCTATATTGGTTTAATATTAAAAAAATACTTTAAACTTAGCAATTTTAACACCAACTTCTACTGAAACTAAAAAACGACGCTTAAAATAAAAGTTGATCCCTATCTAAAAAAACAATAGTTGACTATTTCACTGGGTTTATCTATAGTAAAAATTTATTTTAAGCTATTGAGGATTATTTTGTGCGATTAACCACTAAAGGGCGTTATGCTGTGACAGCAATGCTTGATCTTGCTTTTCATAGTCAAAAAAGCCCAGTGACACTGACAGATATTGCAACACGGCAAATTATATCATTGTCTTACCTTGAGCAACTATTTGCGCGTTTGCGTAAAGCGGGGATGGTAACAGGTGTTAGAGGTCCTGGTGGTGGTTATCAATTAAGTCGTAATCCTGATGATATTAGTATTGCTGCGATTATTAGTGCCGTTGATGAACAACTTGATTCAACTAAATGTGGTGGTAAAGCTAATTGCCATAATAATAATCCTTGTTTAACGCATGATTTATGGATGGGTCTTAGTACGCAAATTCATAATTATTTAGATGGAATTTCGTTAGCAGAAATTTTAGCGCGAGGTTCTGTCTCTAAAATTGCTGAAAAACAAAATGCGACTCTTAAAGACTTTTTATAACAATCAAAAGGTTATAATTTTTCTAGTTGAACAGTGATTTATTTCGATCATAATGCGACAACCCCCATTGACAGCCAAGTTTTGGAGGTTATGTTACCTTTTTTGAGCCGTTTTTATGGTAATGCCTCCAGCTTATATAAATGGGGTAGACTCACTCGCAGTGCAATAGATACGGCAAGAGAACAAGTTGCCGAGTTAGTTGGCGTGACCGCATCTCAAGTTATTTTTACTAGTGGTGGTACAGAGGCTAATAATCTCGCTTTACAATCAACGCATTCAAAGTGTAAATTTGCTATTTCTGCGATTGAACACCCTTCTGTTAGTGAGGCTTGCGCCTATCCTCCACAAATTATTGCGGTTGATTCTTGTGGAAACATTCTTACCAAAAGTATCCATAATTTAGATTTACTAACTGGGACAATTGTTTCAATCATGTTAGCAAATAATGAAACAGGGGTTATTCAGGCGATTGCAGATCATACTGATGTGCTTCGTGGGCGTGGAATGATTGTACATACCGATGCGGTTCAAGCGGCGGGTAAAATTCCGATTAATTTTTCTCAATTAGGTGTACAACGATTATCATTATCAAGTCATAAACTATATGGACCTAAAGGTTGCGGCGCGTTAATTTTTGAAAAAGATACGCCCATTAAACCGATGCAGCTAGGGGGGGGGCAAGAACAAAACTTACGTTCAGGAACAGAGAATATTGCGGCTATTGTTGGTTTTGGGAAAGCGGCAGAACTTGCTTTAAGTGAATTAAATACCCGAGCTGAAAAATTATTAACCTTACGAAAAGCTTTAGAAATAGAATTATTAAAAATCCCTAAATTAACTATTTTTGCACAAAATAGTTTAAGATTACCTAATACAGTACAATTTTCGATTGCAGGAATAGAGGGTGAAATGTTACTCATGCAGCTAGATCAAAAAGATATAGCTGTTTCCAGTGGTTCAGCTTGTGCGGCGGCAGGTGGAAAACCTAGTTCAGTTTTAGCCGCAATGGGCGTTGAAACATCTACGGCTAAAGGGGCAATTCGTATCAGCTTAGGCAAAGATAACACCCTTGCAGAGATAAATTATTTCATTAAAACATTACATACCTTAATAAATTAATTATGGCAATTACATTAACTAAAAACGCAGCAAAGCAAATTAAAAAACAACTTATAAAACGGGGTCGTGGTGTTGGATTAAAACTTGGGGTTAAAAAATCAGGCTGCTCAGGGTTTGCTTATGTTTTAGATTATGCAGATCAAGTTGCAGTAGATGAGTCGGTCTTTGAACAATTTGAGGTCAGAATTATTGTCAAAAAAACAGACCTAACTTTTTTAGATGGGACAGAATTAGATTATCGCCGCGAAGGAATTAATGAAGCCTTCCAGTTTAATAACCCTAATGTAACCGCCTTATGTGGTTGTGGCGAAAGTTTTGCCGTTT
>CAYROI010000039.1:0-3083 GCA_964425835.1 uncultured Methylococcaceae bacterium | reverse complement strand
TTTAATAACCCTAATGTAACCGCCTTATGTGGTTGTGGCGAAAGTTTTGCCGTTTAGTTTTATCAATGCTCACACGATAACAAAGAAAAAAATAATGACTTTAAATGCTTTCCTTGAAACCATAAAAAATAATAAACCTATTTTATTTAAGCAAACAATGGCGATCATTGATGATGAATACCATTATCACCCAAGTGAATTTAGTAATGGCTTGGGGGATGATAAAGCAATAAACCCAGCGGGTACAAATGAGGGGTCATGTAAAATATTTTCTTTTGCAAAAATTCATCACTTAAATCAACAACAAACTTTAAAGCTTTTTGGCGAATATTATCAAGATGTATTAACCAGACCCGAAGATTCAGATCATACCAACATTAGAAATTTTATTAAATATGGCTGGGATGGCATTTTTTTTCAAGCAGAAGTATTAACTAAAAAATAAGTTCAAGGCGTACAAAATATGTTTTGTACGGCAAAACTTTCTAGTCCCGAATTCCAACCCCTTTTTCAAGAAGCGATAAACAAATTAAAGTTAAAAGAATAATAAAACCAAATATTCTTCCTAAAGCTAATTCAACCGCAATATCACTAATTCCTAAAAATCCATATCTAAAACTATTAATCATATATAAAACAGGATTAGCGCGTGAAATATGCTGCCAAATTTCAGGCAACATTGATACGGAATAAAATACCCCACCCAAATAATTTAAAGGCGTTAAAATAAAATTGGGAATTAAAGCAATATCATCAAAACTATTGGCAAAAATAGCATTAATAAACCCAGCTAATGCAAAAAGTGTTGCGGTAAAAAAGGCGGTCACCAAAATAATCGTTAAATCATGAATTTGAATTTGGGTAAAGAAAAGTGAAATTAATGCAACAACCCCGCCAACCATTAGTCCACGAAGAATACCCCCACTCAAATAACCGACTAAAACCACCCAGTTAGGCACAGGAGACACTAAAATTTCTTCAATATGATGCTGAAATTTAGTGGAATAAAAAGAGGCGGCAACATTAGAGTAAGCATGACTAATCACTGACATTAAGATAATCCCAGGGACAATATAATCCATGTAGCTAACGCCATTGATAGATCCCACTCTATCGCCAATTAATCGCCCAAAAATTAAAAAATATAATGAGGTAGTGATAGCTGGCGGTAGTAATGTTTGTGGCCAAATACGAAGAAAACGGCGAATTTCTTTATGAACAATGGTATAAAGGGCTATGAGTGTACTCATTGTACGATGTCCATAAAGAGTTGTTCTAAACGATTAGATTTGTTTTTAAGGCTTTTCACGTGGATATTATGAGCTGATAATTGTTCAAATAATTGGTTTAGCGTGTTTTTTTTAGGTATCCCCACTTCGAGAACTTTATTTGAAGTTAATTCAAATTGATAGCCTGGGATTTCGGGTGGTTTTTGTAAGGGATTCTCTAAGTCTAAAATAAAATGAGTCACATTAATATAGCTTAGTAGGGTTGCCATATCTGAATGTTCAACAATCATTCCTTCATGAATAATGGCAATATTACGACATAGATTTTCCGCCTCTTCTAAATAATGCGTGGTTAAAATAATGGCTGTTCCTTCCCGATTAACTTCTTCCATCATTTCCCACATGGAGCGACGAATTTCTATATCAACCCCTGCGGTGGGTTCATCTAAAATCAGTAATTTTGGCTGAGGAATTAATGCGCGTGCTATCATCACGCGACGTTTCATCCCTCCCGATAACCGCCTAGAAACGGTATCGCGTTTATCCCAAAGGTGCATCTGTTTTAAGGCTTTTTCGGCACGTTTTCTCGCTTCTTTTCTGGGAATCCCAAAATAACCAGCATAGATTAGTAAAATGTTTTCTACGGTTTCAAATTGGTTAAAATTAATTTCTTGCGGAACAATTCCCAAATTAGTCTTAGCTTTTTTATTTTCCTTGACGATATCATGCCCAAAGATACTAACATTACCTGAAGTTTTATTAATTAAAGAACTAATAATACCAATAGTGGTTGATTTCCCTGCACCATTTGCACCCAGCAATGCAAAAAAATCCCCTTCTTCAACATCAAGGTCGATACCTTTTAAAGCTTGAAAGCCATTGCTATAGGTTTTAGTTAAATTTTCTATTGAAAGTGCGTACATTTGTAAATTTTTTTTAGGGTAGATGAGTTTAGTATAAATTAACGCTATAATTTTATCAGTTTAATTTTTTAAAATAATAAATAGGATAGTATTCCGTGACTCAAAAATTACCTGAAATTGTTGCGGCTGTAGATTTAGGTTCAAACAGCTTTCATATGATTGTCTGCAGTCTTAAAGACGGTAAACTGCAAACGATAGACCGATTAAAAGAGATGGTTCGCCTTGCCGCAGGACTTGATGAAGACAATAATCTTAATGTCAAAACGCAAGAGCGCGCCTTAATTTGCTTAGAACGTTTTGGGCAACGGGTGCGTAATTTTCCACCGAGTAGTGTTCGTATTGTTGGCACTAATACCCTACGAATGGCTAAAAATTCACGCCAGTTTCTAGTTAAAGCAGAAACGGCATTAGGACATCCTATCCATATTATTTCAGGGATAGAAGAAGCTAGACTCATTTATCAAGGGGTTGCACGTAGCTTAAGTTCTCATGCTAAATTACGTTTTGTGATGGACATAGGCGGTGGCAGTACCGAATATATTATTGGTCATGATGATGTGCCTAAAACCAAAGAAAGTCTAAATATGGGCTGTGTGACGGTTAGTAATAAATTTTTTCAGAAAGGGGTTCTTTCTAAAAAATCTTTTACTCAAGCCGTTTTATTTGCAGAACAAAAATTAGAACCTTATCAGGAACGTTTTTCCTATATCCAATGGAATGAAGCCATTGGTGCATCAGGGTCTTTAAAGACAATTGGCAAGGTGTTAACGGCAAAAGAATGGAGTAACAATGGAATTACTTTAGCAGGGTTAGAAAAATTAGTAAGTTATATTCACACTTGTAAACACATTGATGCGTTAAAATTACCTGAGTTGAGTGATGAACGCCTCCCTGTTTTTGTTGGAGGGGTCGCTATTATTTATGCGACTTT
>CAYROI010000038.1:10708-19525 GCA_964425835.1 uncultured Methylococcaceae bacterium | reverse complement strand
GCCGATGCCGCAGGGCCGATACAAACCGCCTCGTCGGCTAAGCGGACATGTTTTAAATCTCGGTCTACATCTGAATGAACGGCGACCGTTTTAATACCCAATTCTCGACAAGCACGTAAAATCCGTAGTGCAATTTCGCCACGATTGGCAATTACAATTTTATCAAACATCATCCTTCCTATTCAATTACAAATAATGGTTGGTCATATTCGACAGGTTGTGCATTATCTACTAATATTTTTTTAATGGTTCCTGATTTATCGGCTTCAATTTGATTTAAAATTTTCATCGCTTCAATGATACATAAAGTCTCACCTTCATTCACGGTCTGCCCTACTTCAACAAAAGGGGCAGATCCTGGGGATGATGCGCTATAAAAAGTGCCAACCATAGGGGATTTAACGACATGCCCTTGATGAGCCTCTTCGTCTGCTCCTGTAGGAATAACCGTATTAGATGCTGCAACCACAGGGGCTGCTACATTCACAGGTGCAATAGCCGCAGGTGCTATCATTGAACCACGACTAATGCGGACAGACTCTTCTCCCTCACTAATTTCAATTTCTGAAATATCCGAACCTTCAATAAGTTCGATTAATTTTTTTATTTTTCTAATATCCATAGTCATAATGATTTCTCGGTTAATAGCTGATCGACGGCTTGTAGTGCCAGTTCATAGCCTTTTGCTCCTAATCCAAAAATAACACCTTGTGCTATATCTGAAAAATAGGAGTGTTTTCTGAAAGGTTCACGTGCATGAATATTTGATAAGTGAACTTCAATAAAAGGAATCTTGGTTGCCAACAAAGCATCTCGAATAGCCACACTGGTGTGGGTAAACGCGGCAGGGTTAATGATGATAAAATCAACCTCATTATAAAAATCCTGATGAATACGTTCGACAAGTTGATGCTCTGCATTATACTGATGAAACGCTATTTTATGTCCCTGTGCCAAGGCAAGCGTTTCAAGCGAATTTTGTATTGTTTGAAGGGTTTTATTGCCGTAAAGCGTGGGTTCTCTAACGCCTAATAAATTCAAGTTAGGACCATTTAAAACAGAAATTGTTGCCATGACAAGTGTGAGTCGATGTAATATAGGGTGACAATTCTGCCTAATTTATAAGGGTTTGTCCAGATATAAGTCGAATAGAAGCTAATCACCATAAAACAGCTAAAATTTAACCTACTTTAACAGCATTTCGCGACAATTTATTTTTTAATCCATTGAGTCAGTGTATGCCAAGTTCATTTAAAAATAAACCCCTTACGACCGAATCATTAGCGATACTTTTTCAGCATTTATATCAAATGGAAAATTCGGGAATCCCTGCCGTTCAAAGTTTATCCTTGCTAAAAATGCCCCATAAAGAACTCAATAAAAAATTAGCGAGAATGCAGCGACAATTAAAAGCAGGCTTGTCTATTGCCGTTGCAGGGGCTAATGTCGGTATTTTTAACGCAACCCATCAAGCATTAATAAAGAGTGCTGAAAGCAGTGGCATGTTAGCGATTGTTTACCAACAATTAGCCAATCATTATGGTGATAAATTGCGTCGTTTTAAAAAAATGAAGTCACAACTTTATTTACCAACATTGATGTTATTACTGGCGTTGCTGATAGAGCCTATACCTTTATTGGTATTAGGAAAAATAACTTTTCTTGGCTATTTAACCCAATCAGTCGGTGTTTTTTTACAAATATTAATTGCTTTTTTTATTTTCTTTAAGCTTTGTTTTTGGTTTGAAGTGGTATTTCAACCGTTGCAATTACGTACGCCGATTATTTCAAAATGGATTATAAAGCGACAAATTAACGGTTTTTTATTTATTTTAGCCGTGATGATGAACGCAGGCGTTCCCTTTAGCGAAGCACTTCCTTTAGCCGTTGCCACAATCAAAAATAAAGTGTTACAAAAACAGTTTAACCCAGCTATTCAACAACGTCATTCGGGGGACGCAATTGGCTTAATTTTAGCTCGCGTCCGAGCCGTATCTCGTCCTGCAATACAAATTATTTCTGTCAGTGAGTTTAGTGGAAATCTACCTGAATCCTTGTTGCATTTTGTAAAACGTGAGGAAGAAATTATCTCATTACAAGATGATAACTTAGCGACATGGCTACCTCGCTTATTTTATTTAAGTGTTTGCTTGTGGATGGCAAAATCAATGTTGAATTTATAGCATCATAGCAGGCTAAAATAAAAGTTGAATCAATTGTGTACTAAAGCCACGCTGTTGTAAAAAGCGTTGTCGTTTTAGTCTTTCTTTTAGGCTTAATTCTAATGTTGATACATATTTTTTATGGTAAACTTGATTGATAAGCTGTGCCTCATCACCGAAGTTTTCCTCGATAATTGCTTGTAAATCAAAATTATCAATACCCCGTTGTTTTAATTCATAAGCAACTTTTAAAGTGCCAAAGCCTTTATTGAAACGTGATCGAGCATAACACTGCGCAAAACGTTCATCACTTTGTAAGCCCTGATTTGCCAAAGTATCAATGACAGCTTGCACCTCTTGCCGAATAAATCCTTTCAATCTTAATTTAGTTATCAATTCCAATTGACTATATTCACGCCTTGCTAATAAACGCAAACAAATCGCTCTAATTTCTTTTGTTGGCATCATCTAAATTTATTTAGTTATTCTCTTTTGGCAATACTTGGTTTGCAAAGACTTCAGCACGAATTTGTCCTTCTATTTGTTCTGCTTTTTCTGGGTGTTCTATTAAGTAGAGCCTCACATTCTCTTTACCTTGTCCAATTTTTTCATCACCATAACGATACCAAGAGCCTGATTTTTTAATATAGCCATAACTAACGCCTAAATCAATTAACTCACCAATAAAAGAAACCCCTTCCCCATATAAAATATCAAATTTTGCTTCTTTAAAAGGTGGGGCAACTTTATTTTTAACCACTTTTACCCGAGTTTCATTACCAATAATTTCGTCATCTTTTTTAATTGAACCAATACGACGAATATCTAGCCTAACTGAGGAATAAAATTTAAGGGCATTGCCGCCTGTTGTCGTTTCAGGGCTTCCAAACACAACCCCAATTTTACTACGCAATTGATTAACAAAAATCACCAAGGTATTGGTACGCTTAATCACCGCCGTTAATTTTCGTAATGCTTGGGACATCAATCGTGCTTGAAGCCCCATATGGCTATCTCCCATATCGCCGTCAATTTCAGCTTTAGGGGTAAGTGCGGCAACAGAATCAACAACAATCATATCTAAGGCAGATGAACGCACTAAAGTTTCAGCTATTTCTAACGCTTGCTCACCATAATCAGGTTGGGAAACCAATAAGTTATCAACATCGACACCAATTTTTTCAGCATATCCTAAATCAAGTGCATGTTCTGCATCAATAAAAGCCGCCGTTCCCCCTTGTTTTTGAATTTGAGCAATAACTTCTAAAGTCATTGTCGTTTTTCCTGAGGATTCAGGGCCATAAATTTCGACAACGCGTCCTTTAGGTAATCCGCCACAGCCTAGCGCAATATCTAAGGATAAAGAACCCGTTGAAACCACTTCTATACCACGTAATGCAGTTGTATCGCCCATACGCATAACAGACCCTTTGCCAAACTGTTTTTCTATCTGCATTAATGCAATACTAAGTGCTTGTTTTTTAGCATCATCCATTGTTTAGACTCCTATTAAACGGTTAGAAAATTTTGTATTATCCCAAGTTCTTATTCGATAACCCTGTGTCTTATTTAATAAATATAAACTTTCGTTTGTGTATCAACTGATTCAAATAATGCGACTATATCTGCATTTTTCATTCTAATACAGCCGTGGGATTCAGGTTTTCCTTGAAATAATTCATCGGGGCTTCCATGAATATAAATATATCGCCACGTGGTATCCACATTACCATAACGATTTTTATAAGGCTCTAATCCACCTAGCCATAAAATACGACTTAGAATCCAATCGCGTTGAGGGAATTTTTTTCCTAATTTAGGTGTGTAAATTTCATGAGTTGCTCGTCTACCAATAAAAACGCGATTAAGTGGTTGATTGATTCCAATTTTGGCACGGATTCTATGTCGACCTAAAGGCGTGCAACCGCTCCCCATTTTTTGCCCTACGCCATTTTTTGCCGTAGAAATCAGATAACGGTTCACTAAATGATTATTTTCGATTAAATCTAACTGTTGTTTGGCAATAGAGATATTAATTGAAGTTGTCATTCTTAAGTTCCACTATTCTCATCATTAAAAATAAGCCATGTTAGTAATAATACAGGATACTCTTTTTTTTAACTAGATTTTTGCTACAATCGAACCATTCAATTAACAACCTAAAAATTATTGTGGCGACTTTATTTCCTTTGCCTGAAAATCACGAACAGCGTTTTACTTTACATAATGAAGTTCATGCGCGTGCCTCTGTGGTTTTAGAGCTTCCTCTTCGATGTACTTATTTAGCCTTATTACTCACGCCTGAAGAAAAAGAACAGGCGCGTATTCATTTAAATTTATTATGTGACCGATTTGCAATTGCCCCACCTAATAAAGATGCCGATCATTTTTCAGCTGTTTTTGATTCCTTTCAATTACGTTGGGAACAACATGCTGAATTTATTTGTTATACCTTTTATGTAGAAAATACCTTAAAAAATCCATTTGATGCCCCCGCATTAGAACAAGTTCCTGTTGATTGGTTAGCTAAATTACCTGGAAAAATTATGGTAGCGACGCATGCAACAGTTGTGTCTGCAAGTGAAATCACTTTTAATTTAGAAACTATTTCCACTTTTTTTTCCAATAATCCTGTGGTTGGTGCAGAAGTTTCAGGGGGGGCGGCACAGGCATTTACTGATTTTAGAATTCACGTTGATGGGTTTAGCCGTTTTTTAATTATAGATCATAGTCTAAAAAGCCAGCAAGCAGGACGACTGCTACAACGATTATTTGAAATTGAAGTTTATCGCGTGATGGCGTTATTAGCATTTCCGATCGCTAAACGATTAAACCCCAAGGTTAATCAGGGCGATCAACGATTATTAGCCATTACCGAGGCAATGTCACAAGATGACCGAGATGATAGCTTTTTATTAGATGAATTAACCACCTTAGCGGCTGAAGTCGAAAATCATATATCGACAAATCATTTTCGTTTTGGTGCGGCTAGTGCTTACTATCAATTAGTTGGGCAACGGATTGATGATTTACGTGAAAACAGAATCCAAGGCATACAAACGATTGGTGAATTTATGAAACGCCGTTTAGAACCTGCGATTAATACCTGCCAAATGACCGATAATCGTTTTGCACGGCTTTCAAAGCGGATTAGTAATACCTGTCAATTATTAAGAACACGCGTTGATATGAGTATTGAGCGGCAAAATCAAGCCTTGCTAACTTCGATGAATTTACGCGCAAAAATGCAGCTACGTTTACAAGAAACCGTTGAAGGCGTTTCAATTGTAGCCATCACAACTTATGTCGTTAGTTTAATTGGCACTATCAGTATCGCCTTGAAAAAAATCGGTTGGAAAATTGAACCTGAAGTGGTTTCTGGTTTCTCCATTCCCGTGGTATTACTCATTGTTGCCATTGGTGTGAGACGGATACATAAAATGATTCAAAAAGAAGCGCATGAGTAACAAGTTAGCCATTATTTAAGCTAACGATTGTAAAATTAGACTGTATAATGGTTGATTTTTATCCTTTAAATAATCATCAATTTTAAGGGATATTTTTCATTTTTAACTTAAATACTAATAGAAGAAAGTAACTATGAGCCATACCTTATATGCACCGAATACCGCGCGTGTTCAACGTTGTGAACTTGCTGTACCTGGTTCTAACCCTGCTATGTTTGAAAAAGCCCTGAAAAGTGGCGTGGACTTTATTTTTTTAGACTTAGAAGATGCCGTCGCCCCAGATGATAAATTACAAGCCCGTAAAAACGTTATTGAAGCGATCAATGATTTAGATTGGGCAGGGCATGGAATTACCGTATCGGTGCGTATTAATGGATTGGATACGCAATATATGGTGCGCGATATTGTTGATTTAGTTGAGCAATGTGGCGAAAAATTAAACACAATTCTTATTCCTAAAGTCGGTGTTTATAGTGATGTTTATTTGGTTGAGGCAATGCTTAATCAATTAGAAATGCAGGAAAGTTTAAAAAATAGAATTGGAATAGAAGCCTTAATTGAAACGGCATTAGGGATGGCAAATGTTGAAGATATTGCTAAACAAGGGGCGATAGGTGGACGATTAGAAGCCTTGCATTTTGGGGTGGCAGATTATGCCGCAAGTAATCGTGCTAGAACCACAAATATTGGTGGTTTAAACCCAGATTACCCAGGCGATCAATGGCATTTTGCCATTAGCCGAATGACGGTAGCTTGTCGTGCTTATGGCTTACGCCCTATTGATGGTCCTTTTGGTGACATTAAAGATCCAGACGGTTATAAAGATGCCGCAAGACGTGCGGCTGCCTTAGGTTGCGAAGGTAAATGGGCAATTCATCCTTCACAAGTCGCCTTAGCGAATGACGTTTTTACCCCACCAGAAGCTGAAATAGAAAAAGCGAAACGTATTTTAGTGGCTTTAAAGGAAGCGGCCGCACAAGGTAAAGGTGCTGCAGCTTTGGATGGTCGTTTAATTGATGCCGCCTCAGAAAGAATGGCGAATAATTTGGTAAAAACAGCTGAAGCCATTGCCGCTAAAAAATAAATAACTTTTTATACCTACATTAAGAGAGATGCTATGGATATTCATGAATATCAAGCAAAAGAGATTCTAGCCAGTTATGGCGTTAAAATTCCAGAGAGTGGACTCGCTTATAGTCCAGAACAAGCGGTACAACGTACCCACGAAATTGGCGGCAATGTTTGGGCAGTAAAAGCGCAAATTCATTCAGGCGCACGTGGAAAAGCGGGGGGCGTTAAAATTTGTAGAACCCATAATGAAATTGAAGCCGCAGCAGACAGCATGTTGGGGCGTAAATTAGTCACCCATCAAACAGGACCTGCGGGGAAAGTCTGTGGTCGGCTTTATATAGAAGCTGGGACAGACATCGCGAAAGAGCTTTATTTTTGTTTTTTAGTGGATCGGGTTTCTGAACGTATTGTCATGGTCGGTTCTGCTCAAGGGGGAATGGAAATTGAAGAATTGGCTGAAAATAACCCAGAAGCAATTACTAAAATTTATATTGACCCTGCGGTCGGTTTGTTAGATTTTCAAGCACGTGAAATGGCATTTGTACTAGGCTTAGAAGCATTTCAAATTAGCCGAGCTGTCAAATTAATTCAAGGCTGCTATCGTGCCATGCGTGATTTTGATGCCACAATGCTAGAAATTAACCCACTTGTTATTACTAAAAATGGGGAATTAGTCGTTTTAGATGCAAAAATGGCTTTTGACGATAACGCCTTATTTCGCCAACAAAAAATTGCCGAATTACGGGATAAAACCCAAGAAGATTCACGTGAAATGGCAGCCTCTGATCGCGGATTAAGTTATGTCGGTTTAGACGGTGATATTGGCTGCATGATTAATGGCGCAGGACTCGCTATGGCAACGATGGACATGATTAAATTAGCAGGCGGTGAGCCTGCTAACTTTTTAGATGTAGGGGGGGGCGCATCGCCTGAACGAACTGAAAAAGCCTTTCGTTTAGTGTTAGCAGATAAAAATGTCAAAGCGATGTTAGTTAATATTTTTGCAGGAATTAACCGCTGTGATTGGATTGCAGAAGGCGTGGTTCATGCGGTTAAAAAAATTGATATGAAAATTCCATTAATTGTTCGTTTATCAGGCACCAATGTTGAAGCAGGGCGAAAAATTATTACCGAAAGCGGGTTACCGATTTTAACCGCGGAAACTTTAGCAGAAGCTGCCGAACTTGCCGTAAACGCACGTAATCAACAAGTGGCAAAAGAGGAAGCTGCATAATGTCTATTTTTATTAATCAAGAAACACGTATTGTTGTGCAAGGTTTCACAGGAAAAATTGGCACGTTTCACGCCCAAGATATGCTTAATTATGGTTCTAAAGTCGTCGGTGGCATTACCCCTGGTAAAGGTGGACAAACGCATTTAGATTTACCCGTTTTTAATACGGTTAAAGAATCGGTTGAACAAGAAGGGGCTGAGGCAAGTATTATTTTTGTTCCGCCTGCCTATGCGGCAGATTCAATTATGGAAGCGGCGGAAGCGGGGATTAAATATTGTGTGGCAATTACCGATGGGATTCCAACGCAAGATATGATGAAAGTTAAGCAATATTTGCGTAAGTTTTCTCCAGAAAAGCGGATGGTTTTAACAGGCCCTAATTGTGCAGGAACGATTAGCCCAGGAAAATCCATGTTAGGGATTATGCCAGGGCATATTTATAGTACGGGTCATGTTGGCATTGTTGGACGCTCAGGGACACTCGGTTATGAAGCTGCCGATCAAATGAAACGTTTAGGGATTGGTATTTCAACCTCTGTTGGTATTGGTGGCGATCCTATTAATGGCAGTTCTCATCGTGACATCATGGCACAATTTGAGCAAGATGATGAAACTAAAGTAGTCCTCATGATTGGTGAAATTGGCGGTCCTCAAGAAGTGGAAGCGGGTTTATTTGCGAAAGAGGTCATGAGCAAACCTGTGATTGCTTATATTGCAGGGTTGACTGCCCCCAGAGGGCGACGTATGGGTCATGCGGGGGCGATTATTTCAGCCTCGGGTGAATCTGCCGCTGAAAAAGTTGAAATGTTGCTTGAGTTGGGGGTCACAATTGCCCCAACGCCTTCGGCAATGGGTGAGACGGTTGCTAAGGTTTTAGAAAAACT
>CAYROI010000038.1:0-10608 GCA_964425835.1 uncultured Methylococcaceae bacterium | reverse complement strand
CGCTTATACACCCTATTATACTAATTAAGAGCTATTAACTTAAGTCGGAACACTTTTAACCTTCAGGTTGAATGAACGCTAATAACCATGTAGCCGTTGAATTTATAGCTATCCCACCTTAAAATTGGTATCCATGTTTGAAAGACTTCATTACCCTATATGACCATAGTTACGTTGATTTTGAAAGAAAATATTTATAAATATGAATAAAATCAATAGATTATTTTCAGTTGCGCCGATGCTTGACTGGACAGATCGGCATTGTCGTTATTTTTACCGATTAATGTCTAAACAGGCTTTACTCTATACTGAAATGGTCACGACAGGCGCATTAATACATGGTGATAAACAGCGTTTTTTGCAATTTAATGCAGAAGAAAATCCTCTCGCATTACAGTTAGGAGGGTCTAAACCTACCGATTTAGCACACTGCGCGAAAATGGCACAAGATTATGGTTACAATGAAGTCAATCTAAATGTAGGTTGTCCTAGTGATCGGGTTCAAAATGGCTTATTTGGCGCGTGTTTAATGGCTGAACCGCGCTTAGTTGCAGACTGTATTACCGCCATGCAACAAGCCGTGTCCATTCCCGTTACAGTAAAATCACGTATTGGTATTGATAATAACGATTCTTATGAAGAATTAACCCATTTTATTAAAACCATTGCCAGTGTCGGTTGTAAAACCTTTATTATTCATGCGCGTAAGGCATGGTTACAAGGTCTTTCTCCTAAAAAAAATCGTGAAATACCACCATTACGCTATGATCTGGTTTACCAACTTAAAAAAGATTTTCCCGAGCTAGAAATTATTTTAAATGGCGGCATTATTAGTTTAGAAATAGCCCAAGCGCATTTAAATCAAGTAGATGGCGTAATGCTGGGACGTGAAGTTTATCAACGACCCTTTATACTAACGCAAGTAGATCATACTATTTTTGGCGAGAGTAAACCACTTAAAACCCGCCAACAAATTGTTGAAGAATTAATCCCTTATGTTCAACAACAACTGAAAAAAGGCGTACGCCTTAATAGTATCTCTCGTCATATTTTAGGATTGTTTCATAGTCAAAAAGGTGCTAAAGCTTGGCGACGTTATTTAAGTGAAAATGCAACACAGGCAGGGGCTGATGAAACCATACTTTTAGAGGCGTTAAAATTTACTTGTTAATGATATACTAGCTAACTATTTTTATTCAAAGAGGGTGTTATGGAAGCGCATTTTTCCAAACTTATTGAAGCTGTGGGTGAAGACATAAACCGTGAAGGTTTAATTGATACACCTAAACGTGCGGCTAAAGCGTTTAAATTTTTAAATAATGGCTATGAAAAAACTTTAGATGAGGTGTTAAATAACGCTATTTTTCAGGCAGATACCGAAGATATGGTGATCGTAAAGGATATAGAACTTTATTCTTTATGTGAGCATCATCTATTACCTTTTATTGGTAAATGTCATATTGGTTATTTACCCAATGGTAAGGTTATTGGTTTGTCAAAAATGGCGCGAGTGGTGGATATGTTCGCACGGCGTTTACAAATTCAAGAAAAATTAACCAAACAAATTGCCAGTGCAATTGAAGAAGTTACAGGCGCAAGAGGCGTTGCCGTGGTTGTTGAAGCTAAACATTTATGTATGATGATGCGAGGCGTTGAAAAACAAAATTCCGTAATGACAACCTCAGTGATGACAGGTATTTTCAGAGAAGAAATCAGTACTCGATCTGAATTTTTAACCCTAATTAGCCGTAAATAATGCGTAAACATCCTTCAAAAATTGGCGTATTAGTTGTTAATCTTGGCTCTCCCTCATCAACAAAAACCTCAGATGTCAGAGCCTATTTAAAACAATTTTTGTGGGATCGGCGAGTTGTTAATTTACCAAGAAGCTTATGGTGGTTAATTTTACATGGGGTTATTTTACCTTTTAGACCTAGAAAATCAGCGCGGGCTTATAAAAAAATTTGGCATAAAAAAGGCTCGCCATTAATTTTTTTGACCAAAGCATTAACCAAAAAAACCACTATTGCAATGAATAAGACGAACAAAAATATTCTTATTGATTATGCAATGCGTTATGGTGAACCTTCAATTTTAAAAAAATTGCTTCAATTTAAGCAGCAACACTGTAATGAAATAATAATTATTCCCCTATACCCACAATATTCATCAACAACCACTGCCTCAGTATATGATGAGGTGCTGGATATTTTAAAATCTTGGCGACATATTCCTTCCCTCCATTTTATTAGCGATTATTTTCAGCACCCCCTTTATATTAAGGCGATCGCAGATTCTATACGGCAATCTTGGGAAAAACAACGGGGTGATTTATTGCTAATGTCTTTTCATGGTTTACCCAAAAAATTAACCGATTGGGGCGACCCTTATTTTAGTCAATGTCAATTAACGGCACAGTTAATCGCGAAAGAATTGGACTTAGAATCATCACAATGGAAATTAGTATTTCAATCACGTTTTGGGAAAGCAGAATGGTTAAAACCTTATTGTATTGAAGTATTAGCGGATTTACCGCCACAAGAGATTAAGAATATTGATGTTATTTGTCCAGGTTTTGCCGTCGATTGTCTTGAAACTTTAGAAGAAATTGCGATCACTAATAAAGCCATTTTTATTAATGCTGGGGGTCAGCGTTATCACTATATCTCTGCTTTAAATGATTCAAAGTCCCAAGTGGGTTTACTGTTAGATTTAATTAACACATCTTCTGCGTATAAGTAGACATTCTAATTTTAACTAAAACATCGCAATAATATGAGAATTTTACATGAGTTTTAACGCCTTAAATTTATCCCCGCTTATTCTTAAAGCCATTAGCGAACAAGGCTATGAAAACCCAACGCCTATACAAGCGCAAGCTATTCCTGCCATACTTGAAGGTCGTGATGTCATGGCGGCGGCACAAACAGGCACAGGAAAAACCGCAGGTTTTACCCTGCCGTTATTAGAACAACTATCAAAAGGCGAACAGACACATGCAAATCAAGTACGCGCACTTGTATTAACCCCAACCCGTGAATTGGCCGCTCAAGTTGAGGAAAGTATTTCCACTTATGGAAAACATTTGCCCCTACGTTCCACCGTTGTTTTTGGTGGCGTAAAAATAAACCCTCAAATGATGCGATTACGAAAAGGGGTTGATATTCTCGTTGCAACCCCCGGACGTTTGCTTGATTTGTATAATCAAAATGCGGTGAAATTTAAACAATTAGAAGTCTTAGTTTTAGATGAAGCCGATCGCATGTTAGACATGGGATTTATTCATGATATTCGTAAAATATTAGCCTTACTACCTAAACAACGTCAAAATTTATTATTCTCAGCCACTTTTTCAAATGAAATTCGTCAATTAGCTAAAGCGTTCGTTCATAAGCCTGTTGAAATCTCGGTAAACCCAACTGAAACCACGGTAAATACGGTTAAACAATTAATTTATCCTGTTGATAAAAAACAAAAAATAGCCTTGTTAATTCATTTAATACAAGAAAATCAATGGTGGCAAGTCCTTGTTTTTAGTCGCACAAAACATGGGGCAAATAAATTAACAAAATTATTAAATGCCCAAGAAATTAAAGCCGCTGCCATTCATGGTAATAAAAGCCAAAGTGCAAGAACCAAAGCACTAGCCGATTTTAAACAGGGATTAGTGCAAGTTTTAGTGGCAACCGATATTGCCGCACGGGGTTTAGATATAGATCAATTACCCCAAGTGGTTAATTTTGATTTACCCAACGTGCCAGAGGATTATGTCCACCGTATAGGTCGTACAGGTCGTGCAGGTTCAACAGGGCAAGCTATTTCATTAGTGTCTGCGGATGAATTTAAACAGTTATCTGATATTGAACGATTAATAAAATCGCTACTGACAAGAGAAATTATTGCAGGATTTGAGCCTAGCCATGATGTGCCTGAATCACGACTAGATTTACGTCCTCATCGTCCAAAGAAACCTAAAAAACCTAAAGTCGGTCATCGAGATGGGCAACGTTCAGGGGCAAATAAATCAGGAGGTCGAGGACAAAATAACGGTTCTCGTCGTCGATAGTTTTGTATCATATTTAGCTTATACGCCCGATGCGATTACAACTAAAACTTAATCCCAATCACCAGCTTTCATAACAACCGCTTGCTTATAAAGATTATTTGCCTGCTTATACTGATTAAGTTGTGTTAAAACACCTGCTTTTTTAATGAGATTAATTTTATTTACTTTTATTTCTAAAGCAGTGTTATAAAATTTTAATGCTTTCTTTAAATGATGTCTTTTTATCCAAACATCACCTAAATTTCGATAATTAATATTATTATATTTGTTTAGTGTAACCGCTTTTTCAAATGCCCCCGTTGCTTCAACTAAATCCCCTTTTCTCAACAAAGCCACCCCTAAATTACGCCAGTTATTATCATCATCAGGTTGAAGACCTAATGCTTTTGTAAATGCTTTCGCCGCTTTCTCAAACTGGTTTTTTTTCATATATAGATGTCCTAAAATACGCCAATATTTTAGATTACGGGGATTTTTTTCTATTATCTTTTTAAGGGTTTCAATCCCTGCATCTATTTGCGCATTTTTTATATATTCATTACCTAAGTTATACCAAGCATCAATATTTTGAGGATTAATTTCAACCGCTTTTTTTAAATTTTCAAACGCCTGTTTATGATCGCCTAATAGCGTAAATGTACGCCCTAGTTGGCTTAAAATTTTATCATTCTTAGGAGAAATTGTTAACGCAGTTTGATAATAATAAATCCCTGTTCTTAGTTGTCTATTACGAGATTTTTTTAACGAATCCTCATCAGTCAGTATCTCACCCAATTGATATAAAATTTCCGCATTATGAGAATCATTGGCAAGCAGTGAATTTAAAATAGCTTCTGCTTCATCAAACCTTTTTTTTATAACCCATATTTTGGCTAATTGTAATTGGGCATCGGTATTATCAGAGTCTAGTTTGATTGATTTCTGATAGGCTTCTTCTGCTTCATCCAGTTTTCCCTGATAAGCCATCCAAAATCCACAATGAAACCAAGCATCTGTACTATTCGGTTTATCTATTGTTGCTTCGTTACATTTTTTTTCTAAATAAAAAGCTTCTTTTTTTAAAATTAATGCTTCTTCCGTTTGATATAAAATATCGAGTGTATCTTTTTTTACCAAGGGTAATGAAACCGCTTGTTTCTGAGAGGGTAAAAAACTCCATATAATTAATATAATGATGACAGAAAATACAGCATACATTGGTAATGCGTAATATTTATGAAAATAAGCAAATAAATTTTTACTTTTAAGCAAATAGCGTTCAATTAAATTAAAATCACAACCATAATGTTCCGCCCAAGCTTGATTAAATGTATGCTCCGACTCCGACCATTGCCATAACGCATTCGTTTGTTTTTGTACTTTCTGGAGTCGCGCGCCTTTCCCTTCGTAATATTGATGAGCAAGCTTATCTAATTCTCGATAGTTTCTTTCAGCTTCTCCTTCCTCTGCCTTCCAGTTGGCTAATTTTGACCAATATCGCAAAATAGATTCATAACTAAATTCAATTAATGTTTCTTTATCAAGCTTTTCTGGATAAGCTGGAATTAAAAAACCACAGTCAGGTTTACGAAAAATTTCAATCACTTTAATGATTTCTTCAACTGAGGTTTGTGCTAATTTAGCCACGTCTGCTATTTTAACGGGAACATGTAATAAAGAGGACTGCTTATTATTGGTAACCTCTATTAATTGGCGAAATAAATTTCTTGCTATAATTTGTTGGTCTTCTTTTAAATGTTGGTAATAGATTTTATTCAAATGTCGTTCTAGGATTATATAAAAATCTCCCCCACTTATTTTTTTATAAAGCTCTATTGTTAGTGAACGTTTCCCCCCGAGTAAACTAATATGCCACATTCTCATTAATAAATGCTGTAATAAGGGTAATTCATCACCTTTTATTTCTATATTTTTTAATAAAAAAGTGGCTAATTTAGGATCAAGTTCTATTTCTTCTTTTTCCTCAACCGCCAATTTATTATTTGTTGTCACTGTATTTGGAAAAATATTTAATTCCTTCGAATATTCTTCAATAATATTATCATCTAAAAAATCATGTTCATTTTTAATGACATTATCTTGAGATAATTGAGCGGATTCATTTTGGTAATTCTTTATAAATAAAACAGGCTTAAGAATAACATCTTCTAATTGCTTCTTATTTAAATGAGAGACTAAATAAATGTTATTTCTTATGATTTTATCTAATCTAGGAAATAGAGAGGCTTTGTCTAAATAATTAGAACGCATTGTAATTATAATATAAATTTGATTCGATACTTCCCTATCAAATTTATAGGGTTTAGTACTTGAAACTAATAAATTAATAAATTTCTCAGCCACTAAATTTTCTTGCGCCCTTAAAAAAATATCTTCAAACTGATCGCAAACAAGTAATAAGTTATGATTTTTAGGCAAAGGGCTTTGTTTTAATAGTTGATGTAGACTCAAATCACCATAAGCCAAAACCTGTTTTAATTCTTGAATCGTATATTTATCAGAGAAAGCAAGTTTTCCACCTAAAATCTCAGGTGTTAATAAACTCGTTGCCAGTTGAATATATGGATTAGAATAGGGTTGAAAATTAGCAATATGCCATTGCGTTTCCGTATCCTCTAACAATTTGGTTTCTAAACCACAATGCACTAACGAGGTTTTGCCACAATAGGCTTCACTAACAACCGCAATAAAATTTGTTTTAGTTAATAGTTCAGTTAATTCATCAACACATTCTTCACGACCAAAAAATATCTCATGGTCATGTTGTTTAAAGGGACGTAAACCTACATAGGGCTGTGTAATCATAAGTAAAGCATCTGTCTCAGTCAGGATTTAATTTTTATGCTACTCTAAGTAGCATATAAAATGGTATATCGTATATTGTTATTCAACCACAGATAAGGTTTAAAAATGGAAAAATTAAATAAATTCACCTACAAATTTTTAGCCATGCTTATTATTATCCTAAGTACAATCAGCTCTATCACTTACGCAAAGGAATCTAATGTGTTAAGTGCAGTCACAGGTGATTGGAATCAAGACCAACGTCTTGATGCTGCGGTGTTAATGAAAAATAATGAGGTTGTTGAGCTTTATATTTTTTTAGCCGATAAAAAAAATCAATTACAAACGGTCTTGTATAAAAAAGATATTGTCTGGATGGGTTCGATGGAAGGAACAATGCCCTATCTTGAACCTAAGAAAAAAGGTAGTTCTTTGCTTATCATGTCAGAAAATGATTCTGTCGGTAGACATCGTTGGTTTCAAATTCTAACCGCAGCTTATAGAGAAAATACTTTTATGATCGGTGGCTATACTTATGAAAGCCGAGATACATTAGAACCAGATAGTATTCATAGCTGTGATGTTAATCTTTTTACAGGTAAAGGTTTTAGAGATAAAAAAGCCTTTAAAATTGTAGGACAAAGAATTAAGTTAAAAGACTGGTCTGATGAAAATATTCCAGCAGAATGTGAAGAAGATTAAGTTATAAAAGGAGAACTGAATCGTTTTCAGTCCTCCCATTATTCTTAAGAAATCATAATATCAGGGGTCACTCTTAACATTTCTTCTATCGTGGTTAATCCTGAAGCAATCTTTTCCACCGCTCCTAATCGTAAAGGTCGCATTCCATTTTTAATCGCTTGTTTTTGTAAAGTACGGGTATCACAATCATCAATGATTAATTTTCGTAGTACAGGCGTATTTTCAAGAATCTCATAAACCCCTATTCGACCCGAATAACCCGTATGCCGACATTCAATACAACCTTTTGCCTGATAAATAACGTTTGGTTTTGTAAGTTTAAACGGTTTGCTTAATGCTAACCATTGCTGATTTTCAATTGCCAAGGGTTGTTTACAATGCGTGCATAAAAGTCTCAATAAACGTTGTGCCATAATACCTAATAACGTTTGTTGAATTAAATAAGTGGGAACACCAATATTTAATAACCGACTAATCGCTGCAGGGGCATTATTAGTATGCAATGTTGAAAAAACTAAATGCCCTGTTAAAGACGCTTGAATCGCCATTTCAGCGGTTTCAAAATCACGAATTTCACCGACCATAATAATATCGGGATCTTGACGCATTAAGGTACGAATACCACTGGCAAAATTAAGACCAATATTTGCTTGTACTTGCATTTGGTTAAAACTAGGTTCAATTTGCTCGATTGGATCTTCTACAGTACATAAATTAACTTCGGGGGTTGCTAACTGCTTTAAGGTTGAATATAAAGTCGTCGTTTTTCCAGACCCCGTAGGTCCTGTCACTAAAATAATCCCATTAAGTTGCGCGGTCATTTGTTGCCAAATACGCAATTCACGTTGACTAAAGCCTAGTTGTTGATAATCGCATAATAAAACATCAGGATCAAAAATACGCATCACCAATTTTTCACCAAAAGCCGTTGGCATGGTTGAGAGTCGTAATTCAATTTCTTTACCTACACAACTCTTCGTTTTTATACGTCCATCCTGTGGCAAACGTTTTTCGGCAATATTCATTCGACCTAAAATCTTAAAGCGACTCATGACCGCACTCATCACGGTTGATGGTAATTTATAAACATTATGTAGAATACCATCTATTCTAAAACGTACATTACCTTGCAAACGACGAGGTTCAATATGAATATCACTTGCCCGTTGATCGAAGGCATACTGCAATAACCAACTGACTAAATTAATAATATGTTGATGATTAGCATCAAGGCTATTATTCTTTCCAAGTTCAATCAGCTGTTCAAAATTTTGGACATGACTGACTTTATCAACTGTTGTTTTTTGCGCCCCCCTTAATGAGGCAGAAAAATTATAAAACTCAATTAAATAGCGTTTTATTTCATTAGGGTTAGCAATAACCCGTTTAATTTTTCCAGGTTGTATTTTTCTTAAATCCGTTTCCCAAATACGAATATAAGGTTCTGCGGTTGCAATAACGATTTCATCATCACTAATTTTTACAGGAAGAATATTATAGTTTTGTGCGTAGGCTAAACTATAAACAGCGGTAACAGCGGTCACATCAACTTTCAAAGGATCAATATAATAATAAGGTAACCCTACTTTTTTTGCTAACCATTGACTTAGCTGTTCTAAATCCATGACTTTATTTGAATTTTTCTGATTGTTAATTTCACAATCAGCAACAATATTTAATGGGTGCTTTGGGGTTTTTCTTATTTGTTCCCCATAATTTTTACAATTTTTATAATCCTTGCGTGAAATCATACTGTCTTCCACTAACCATTGAAGGACTTGTTGAATATTTAGCACTATTTCTTGAGGCATTGCCTTCATTACTTATTCCTTTTAATTATTACAATAATCTAAATGATTAAATCCTCATCTTGATTGCCTATTTATAGTAAAAACGCTATCATCATTTTTAAATTATAGTTTAAAGGAATCAAAATGAAATTTAGCCCCTGTATTGATAAATGCACCCAAGAAGGGTCACATTGTGAAGGGTGTGGTAGAACACATCAAGAAATAGCGGAAACAAAAAAAATGGTCATGGCACTCGTCAATTATGCAAAAATGAAAAACTATGAAAATAATGAAGAATTTGCCAATGCCATTGGGACAAAAATAGCTAAACTTTTAACCCCCGCTTAAAGCCTATTTTTATGAAATTTTGGGAAACGAAAACGCTTGCACAAATGACCACGGAAGAATGGGAATCATTATGTGATAGCTGTGGTAAATGTTGCCTAGTTAAACTTGAAGATGAAGACACTGAGGAAATTTATTTTACCAGTGTCGTTTGTGACTTAATTGAATTAGACACTTGTCGCTGTAGCCATTATTTAGAGCGATGCACTTTAGTCCCTGAGTGCATCGACTTGAAACAAGATAATGATTTTAAAAATTACACGTGGTTACCAAAAACCTGTGCTTATCGACTATTAACGGATGGTAAACCATTACCCTCATGGCATCCTTTAATAACGGGGAATCCTTTGAGTGTACAGACAGCAGGGGTTAGCATTCGGAGTTATGCTATTAAAGAATCTCAAATCAATGAAGATGATTTAGAAGATTATATTCTTGACTGGAAAGAAAAAATTATTTAAAAACTTACCATTCAGATTTTTTACCGCCATCGTAAGATTTTGCTAACCGTTTTTCAATTAAAATTTTAGCTAAATCGCGACGATCACAAAATACCGTGGCTAATAAACGCCCATATTTGTCTTTGGTATTCACATTATATAAATGCACGGATCTTGCACTTTCAATTTCTTGGGTCGCAAGCTCTTTCGCTTTTTGTGCTTTTTTCTTAACCTTTAAATTTTTATCCTTCATCTCAGGCGTATCTATACCCCGAATTCTGATGCCGACTGGTTTTTTATCAATCGGGTTATGTCCTTTAACATAAGCAAAAAAAGTATCGCCATCGTAAACACGGTCTACTTTTTTCACTTTAGTATGCCAAATACAATTAGGTAGTTTTTCAGGCAAAGGATCGCGGCGTTGAAAAAAATATCTAATTCCCTCAATGGTAGCAAAAATAATAACCACTAATCCGATTAT
>CAYROI010000037.1:6060-20089 GCA_964425835.1 uncultured Methylococcaceae bacterium | reverse complement strand
CCAAACGGCAAAATAAATCCCACTAATTCCGTCAACCGTATGTGAATGTGCGCCTAATTTTCGATAAATATGCCAATGTTTACCTTCTGAAAATAAATGCTGATCAAATTCAGGTAATTGCGGTGGAAAATCATAGGGGTCATAAAACTTGAAAGGATGCCCTTCTTTATCAACACCCTGTAATTCATAATGTTTTAAAATCTTAGAAGACTTTAAGGGGCATTCAAAAAAATCAGTCCCTGCTATTCGTTGTAATTCACCGTATCCTGTAATAGAAACCGATTCAGCATAAGGCAAATAAACCTTAATCTGGGTTTGCTTATTTTTAATATGACGACCCAGAATAGAAAAAGGATCATGATGGGTTGCCTCACTGATTTTTATCGAATCAGAATCAAGCGTAATTTTTTTTTGTTGCTTGTTCACTTTGTAATGCCTCAGTGTAGTAAAATGAATTGGTAAGTCATGTTACCAAATTAAATTTATTATGTAACAGTCAATTTCATAAAGGGGATAAAAATGTCAGATTCACCAAGTCAACCTCATGAACGTTTTGTTAGTCATCTAACACGAAACACCGTCGCATTAATTTTAGCAGGCGGTCGCGGTTCAAGGCTAAAACAAATGACCGATTGGCGGGCAAAACCTGCCGTACCTTTTGGGGGAAAATTTAGAATTATTGATTTTCCACTGTCTAATTGTGTCAACTCAGGCATTCGTAAAATAGGGGTTCTAACCCAATATAAATCAGACTCACTAATTCGCCATATCCAGCAAGGTTGGGGATTTTTACGGGGTGAATTTGGTGAATTTGTCGATCTATTACCTGCGCAACAGCGGATTAATGAAACCTCTTGGTATGAAGGCACAGCGGATGCAATTTACCAAAATATAGATATTCTACGCTCGATTACACCTGAATATATTTTAGTGTTAGCTGGGGATCATATTTATAAAATGGATTATGGGCAAATGTTAGCCGATCATGTTGCAAAAAATGCGGATTTAACCATTGGTTGTATTGAAGTCTCACTAGAAGATGCCACTGCATTTGGCGTGATTGGTGTTGATGAAAATCGGCGTGTTAATGCATTCGTTGAAAAACCCGAAAATCCACCGATTATGCCAGGGCGTAGCAATACGGCACTCGCATCAATGGGTATTTATGTTTTCAAAACCGAATTTTTATTTGAGCAGCTCCTCAAAGATGCGAATAATCCCGATTCTAGCCGCGATTTTGGGAAGGATATTATTCCATCGGTCATTGACGATCATATTGTTAATGCTTACCCTTTCTTAGACTTACAAAGTGGTCAACAAAGTTATTGGCGTGATGTTGGCACATTAGATGCCTATTGGTCTGCGAATATGGAGTTAATTGGGGTCAATCCTGATTTAAATCTTTATGATAATAGCTGGCCAATTTGGACTTATCAAGCACAGACTCCGCCTGCGAAATTTGTTTTTAATGACGATGATCGACGTGGAGAAGCGGTTGATTCCATGGTATCAGGCGGGTGTATTATTTCAGGTTCAAAAATAACCCACTCACTTTTATTTTCAAATGTACGGGTTAACTCCTATAGTCATATCAAAGACTCAGTCATCCTACCCTCAGTTAATATTGGTCGTCACTGTAGAATAACAAAAGCAATTATTGAAAGAGGCTGTCAAATTCCAGAAGGAACGATTATTGGAGAAGATAGACAGGAAGATGAAAGACGCTTTGAAGTAACCGCTAAGGGCGTGATACTAGTAACAGCAGAAATGTTAGGACAAGAGAGACATCGTGGCAGAAAATAACAAATTAAAATTAGTTTTATGCTGGCATATGCACCAGCCTGAGTATAGAAATTTGCAAACGGGAGATTATAAATTACCGTGGACGTATTTACATGTCATTAAAGATTATGTCGATATGATCGCACATTTAGAAGCGACACCCAATGCAAAAGCGGTAGTTAATTTTGCCCCAATTTTACTTGAACAAATCGAAGATTATACCCATCAACTTCATGATTATTTACGCAATGGAACAGCAATTAAAGATCATTTATTAGCGGCACTCTCTGCCCCTGAAATGACGCTTGATGCAGAGGAACGATTACGATTAATTAAAGAATGTAAAAAAGCCAATAAAGAACGACAAATTGATCGCTATGCTAAATTTTCTCAATTAATTAAAATAGCAGATGACTTGGAAGCCACGCATTGTGCAATGGGGTATATTAGCTCGCAATTTATGAGTGATATTTTGGTTTGGTATCACTTAGTTTGGATGGGTGAGACGGTAAAATTAACCGATAAGCGTGTTCAAAATTTAATTGAAAAAGGCGCAGGTTATACTTTAGAAGACCGTGCTGAACTTTTAGCGGTTATTGCCGATTTACTAACCCATGTTCTTAATCGTTACAAAGTTTTGGCGCAAAGTGGGCAAATTGAGCTGTCTATGACCCCTTATGCACACCCGATTGTGCCTTTAATGCTAGACATCAACACCACCCATGAAGCGATGCCTGATGCACCATTACCTAACCTAGATCACTATCCAGGCGGAAAAGAACGTGTAGAATGGCATTTAAAAAAGGGATTGGAAACGTTTAATCATTTTTTTGGGTTCACCCCTAAAGGTTGTTGGCCCTCAGAAGGAGCTGTAAGTTCCGAAACCTTAAAAATTCTTGGCGAATTTGGTTTTGACTGGGCGGCAACAGGCGGCGGGGTTTTGCATAATAGTTTAAATAAAAGCGAACAACAAGGAACGAGTATTCATCATCCATTCAAAATTAAAGAAGCGGATATAGCGTGTTTTTTTAGAGACGATGGCTTATCAGATTTAATTGGTTTTGAATACTCAAAATGGCACGCAGATGATGCAGTGACTAATCTCATTGGACATTTAGAGACGATTGCTGCCGATAAAACCCATGAAGTAGTTTCGATTATTATGGATGGTGAAAATGCCTGGGAATATTTTCCTAACAATGGCTATTATTTTTTAAGCGCGCTTTACAAACGCTTAGCCGATCACCCAAAGGTAGAACTTAGCACTTTTTCCGAGTGTTTGGCACAAAATACCGAAGTAAAACCTTTGGAAACATTAGTGGCAGGAAGCTGGGTTTATGGGACTTTTTCAACTTGGATCGGCGATAGTGATAAAAACCGTGGCTGGGACATGCTAGGTGATGTCAAAAAATGCTTTGATAAAGTCATCCCAACAGGGCGTTTAAATACAGAACAGCAGCAAAAAGCACAAATACAACTGGCTGTTTGTGAAGGCTCAGATTGGTTTTGGTGGTTTGGTGATTATAATCCCAGTGAAGCCGTTAGCGATTTTGAAAAACAATTTCGTTTAAATTTAACAAATTTGTATGCTTTATTAGGTGAACAACCGCCTACTTATTTAACCGAATCATTCACCCAAGGCTCAGGAAATCCTGCAATGGGTGGGGCAATGCGTCCTGGAGCAGAAGGTTAATTTAATCAAGGAAAACTGGCATATTGTCAGTTTTCCCCACGTGATAAACTACCAAACGAGAAACGATAAATATGGCAACACTTTTAGAACAACGACGCGCTGGGGTGTTGCTACACATTACCTCACTTCCTGGAAACTATGCTAAAGGTGATATGGGGAAAGAAGCCTATCATTTTATAAATTTTTTAAAAGATTCAGGCATAACTGTTTGGCAAACACTCCCCTTAGGTGTTCCTCATAGTGATGGGTCACCTTATCAATGCTTATCAGCCCATGCAGGAAACCCTAGTTTAATTAGCCTAGATTGGTTAAAAGAAAAAGGTTGGTTACAAGCGGCAGAAAGTTGTGAACATTGTGAAGCGGAAGATAATTTCACCAAAAAATGTTTATTGACCAAGTCTTTTTATGGATTTCAAACCTTAGCAACGACAGAAGAAATCGCCGATTTTAAACAGTTTTGTGAAGACAAAGCTTTCTGGTTAGAAGATTTTGCACTGTTCATGGCGTTTAGAACTGAATTTGGATCACGTTGCTGGAGTCAATGGCCAGAACCATTAAGACAACGCCGTGCTAAGCCTATTAGGGAAGCTAAAAAACGATTACAGCAATTTACTGATATTATAAAATTTGAGCAATATATTTTTTTCAAGCAATGGTTAGAATTAAAAAAATTTGCAGCAGAACATGGGGTTTTATTATTAGGTGATATTCCTATTTTTGTCTCTTATGATAGTGTTGATGTTTGGGTCGATCGGAAAGTATTTAAACTTAATAAAGAAGGTGATATGCCAGTGGTTGCAGGCGTTCCACCTGATTATTTTTCAACAACAGGTCAACGCTGGGGGAATCCGCATTACAATTGGAAACATTTACAAAAAACGGATTTTCAATGGTGGGTACAACGCTTAAAAACACAGCTTGAATTATTTGATATTGTTCGGATTGACCATTTTCGAGGATTGGAAGCAGCATGGGAAATTCCTGCCACAGAAAGAACCGCTATCAATGGAAAATGGGTGAAAGCCCCAGGGGATGCGCTTTTAGCAACGATAAAAAAAGAATTTGGAGAAATTCCACTGGTTGCAGAAGACTTAGGATTGATTACTAAGGAAGTTGATAAGCTACGGATGGATTTTAATTTACCTGGGATGAAAATTTTACAATTTGCTTTTGGTGATACCGCAACAAATCCTTATTTACCGCATAATTATGAAAGCAATAGCGTCGTTTATACAGGAACGCATGATAATGATACAACGTTAGGTTGGTATTCCCCATTAAGCGATCATGAAAAGCATCATATTTATCAACTTTTGGGTTCAACGACGGAAGGAATGCCTTGGGCGTTAATACAGGCAGCATTTGCATCGGTTGCAAATCTTGCGGTAATTCCTTTACAAGATATTTTAGAACAAGGTTCAGAGGGACGAATGAATGTGCCAGGAACAACAGAAGGCAATTGGCAATGGCGATTTGATTGGGAACAATTAACCGCTGAGCGCGTTAATAAACTCAGCTATTTAGTTAACTTGTTTGGACGTTAGTTGTGTATCTTAAGGTTCGGTTTAAAACCTTTTCCCTTAAAATCACGAAAACATTTAAATAATTCAATTTCTATCTCTTAAAAAATGTTCATTCATTAGCGTAACCTACTGACTATAATTTTATTAATTCTGAAAATTATTTAAAAATACTTGATAATCACTGTCTTACTTTTCACTATAAAACACAATTATGGACACAAAAAACCCACTTGAGGTTTATGAAAAATTTCTTAAAAGTATGCCCTCCATTGGTTTTGTCAATCGTAATAAACGTATTAAAGCCTATATTAAGGTAACCAACCTTGCTCAAAAAATGATTGATAATCAAGAAATATCAGAAGATGAAGCCTTATTTGTTTTATCCATTATGGCAAAGAAATCAAACCCATTTAGAAAAGCTATCACCATGACCGCCTTAAGTCTTGAAACCCTTCCAAAGGGTGCAGTTAAAGCGATTGGGTTTAAATATGCCGATGAAATGCGCTGTACTTTAAACTTACCGTCAGCAATAGACGAAATAAATAACAATTAAAAATTGAAGTAAAATAATTTTACTGTTCTATACATAGATGTAGCCACTTTATCCGCTTCAAGCTTTTCCTATTGTATCGCTATATTATAAGCATTTTAAAAAATATAAGGTTTACGGGTAATTAATTCATCGTATAATTAACGATTACAATTTAACCATCTATGGAGTTTATCAATGAGTGATGTAAAACACTGTCGTCTTTTAATTTTAGGATCAGGACCTGCAGGCTATACAGCGGCGGTTTATGCCGCACGTGCAAACCTGAATCCTGTCATAATCACAGGAATGCAGCAAGGCGGGCAATTAACCACGACAACAGACGTTGATAATTGGCCTGGCGATTTTGAAGGTGTACAAGGGCCTGAATTAATGGAAAGAATGCGTCAACATGCGGAACGCTTTGACACAAAAATTATTTTTGACCACATTCATACTGCGGATTTATCACAACGTCCCTTTACCTTAACAGGTGATTCTGGGACTTATACCTGTGACGCATTAATTATTGCCACAGGGGCATCGGCTAAATATCTAGGGCTAGATTCTGAAAAAGAATTTCAAGGACGTGGGGTTTCTGCCTGTGCAACTTGTGATGGCTTTTTTTATAAAAACAAGCCTGTTGCTGTTATTGGCGGCGGTAATACCGCGGTTGAAGAAGCACTTTATTTAAGCAATATTGCCTCACAGGTTACCGTGATACATCGGCGCGATAAATTTCGTTCTGAGAAAATACTGGCAGATAAGTTAATTGAAAAGAATGACAACGGTAACGTTACAATTGAATGGAACTATCAATTGGATGCGGTGTTAGGCAATGAAATGGGCGTGACGGGAATGCGAATTAAAAATACGCAAGATGGAACGACAAAAGACGTAGATGTACATGGTGTTTTTATTGCCATTGGTCATACCCCGAACACCCGAATTTTTAATGACCAATTAGAGATGAATTACGGTTACATTAAAGTCAATAGTGGTATAGAAGGCAATGCAACCTTAACGAGTGTTGAAGGGGTCTTTGCCGCAGGTGATGTGATGGATTCGGTTTATAAACAAGCGGTAACCTCAGCGGGTGCAGGTTGTATGGCAGCTTTAGATGCTGAAAAATATTTAGACGAATTAGAAGCCTAAATTTTTGAATGCGAGAAAAGCTAATCACAATAGACAAACAAAATTTGTTGAATTAATTAAAATAATAAGGTAAAAAATGCGTTTTAACATATTAGTTACAGGTGGTGCAGGCTATTTAGGGTCAGTTATTGTGCCTGAATTATTAAAATTAGGACATAAAGTGACGGTTTTAGATAACTTTATGTTTTCACCCACTTCTCTAGCCGATTGTTGTTATCAAGATAATTTTGAAGTCGTCCGTGGCGATGCACGAAATAAAGCCTTATTAATAAAATTAGTTAAAGATAAAGATGTGGTGATTCCATTAGCCGCTTTAGTGGGCGCACCTTTATGTAACCGTGATGAAATTGGGACATTAACCACCAATCGGGATGCGATTAAAACCTTAACCGAGGTTTTATCACCTGAACAACGGATATTAATGCCAATTACCAATAGTGGTTATGGTGTTGGACAGGAGGGAATTTATTGCACTGAAGAAACCCCTTTAAACCCAATTTCGACTTATGGACAAACCAAAGTTGATGCCGAAAAAATTGCCTTAGATCGTGGTAATGCGATTAGTTTCAGGTTAGCGACCGTATTTGGTATGAGTCCACGAATGCGTCTTGATTTATTGGTCAATGACTTCGTTTATCGTGCGGTGAATGATCGCTTTATCGTCATTTTTGAAGGGCATTTTAAGCGTAATTATATCCATATTCGTGATGTTGCCAACGCCTTTATCATGGGCTTGAATAATTTTGAGACCATGAAAAATGAACCTTATAACGTGGGCTTATCGGATGCCAATATTTCTAAATTAGAATTATGTGCCAAAATTAAACAACAAATCCCTAATTTTACGATTATGGAAGCTGAAATTGGCAAAGATCCCGATCAACGTAATTATATTGTTTCCAATGACAAAATTGAAAAACTTGGTTTTAAACCGCAACATTCGTTAGAAATGGGAATTAAAGAATTAATCAAAGCCTACACCATTATTAATAATAGCAAATTTAGTAATGTTTAACCCCGATGCTAAAATCTACCTAGCAGGTCATACGGGCTTGCTAGGTTCAGCATTACACAAAGTTTTGCAAACCCAAGGTTATAACAACCTGATAACACGAAATCATAACTCGCTGGATTTAACCGATAGACAACAAACCGAAGATTTTTTTAAAACCGAACGTCCTGACTATGTGTTTTTATGTGCAGGCAAAGTGGGCGGGATCATTGGCAACAAAACGCACCCTGCTGATTTTTTACATCAGAATTTAGCCATTCAAACGAATGTCTTTGAAATGGCGAATCAATACGCGGTTAAAAATCTTCTTTTTTATGGTTCATCTTGCACCTATCCCAAATTGTGTGAACAACCGATGCAAGAAAAACATTGGCTCACAGGCGCGATTGAAGAGACTAGTATGGGTTATGCGGCGGCTAAAATTGCAGGTATTATCGGCTGTCGTGCTTATAATAGTCAATACAAAACCAATCGCTTTATTTGCGTAATTCCCAACTCTCTCTACGGCGAACATGATAATTTTGATTTAGAAAATTCGCATGTTTTTTCAGCTCTTATTAGACGTTTTCATGAGGCTAAAAAAGCAGGCGATTCAGCAATTACCTTATGGGGAACAGGTCACCCACGGCGTGAATTTATTTTTAATGAAGATGTCGCGGATGCCTCTATTTTTCTAATGAAAAATGCCGAAAGACTAGAAAATAAACATTATAATTTAGGTACTGGCACAGATTATTCAATTAAAGAATTAGCTGAAAAAATTGCCCATGTTGTCGGTTTTCAAGGGCAAATAAAATGGGACATTAGTAAACCTGATGGCACGCCGAGAAAATTATTAGACAGTTCACGCTTATTAGCCTTAGGTTGGCAGCCGCGTGTCAACTTTGAAGACGGCTTGAGAACAACCTATCACTGGTTTAAAAAACATTATGATTGATACCGCGTATTTAAAACAACAGGCTAAATTTTTAAGGGTCGAAACCTTAAAGATTCACAAAGCCGCACCAGAAGTCCGTGTTGCCTCCTCATTATCGCCGATAGAAATATTTACCGCGTTATTTTATGGAAAACTACTTAGTTATAATGCTGAGAATCCACGCGATGAAAATCGGGATCGCCTGATTATTTCCAAAGGACATGGCTCAATTTGCATGTACCCCTTATTAGCAGATTTAGGTTTTTTTGATAAAGACGAATTAAACCGTGTCTGTCAAAGTGGCAGTTTTTTAGGGGGTATTCCAGACCCGATTATTCCAGGTTATGAAACCGTCAATGGTTCATTAGGACATGGTTTAGGCGTTGCTTGTGGAATTGCCTTAGCGTTAAAAACCAAAAAATCGACACAAAAAGCGGTGGTATTAACAGGCGATGGTGAGTTAAATGAAGGGGCAAATTGGGAAGCCATTATGTGTGCGGCTCAACATAAACTAGATAATCTAACCCTAATTGTGGATTACAATAAAGTCTCAATGCTGGATTTTAGTAAAAACATTATTGACTTAAATTCATTATCCGAAAAATTCACAGCCTTTAATTGGGATGTTTACGAAATTGAAGACGGTCATGCTATTGAGCAAGTTTATAACACTTTGAAAACCGCTTTTTCAAATCAACAGCAAAAACCGAAAGTGGTCATTACCCATACCGTAAAAGGCAAAGGCATCCCCTTTTTAGAAACACATCCTTTAAGTCATATTTTATCGGTAAAAGAAGGCGATATTGATGGTTTAATTGAGGAGATTAATCATGCAGGTTAAAGCGATGCGGGATGTTTTCTTAGCCGAACTACATCAAAAAATGCACGAAGACGAGAGCCTGTTTTTTGTATCGGCTGATTTTGGCGCACCGATTTTAGATAAAATTCGGACTGATTTTCCTGATCGGTTTATTAACGTTGGCATTGCAGAACAGAATTTAATTAATGTTTCGGTGGGATTAGCCTTAGAAGGCTTTACGGTTTACGCTTATGCGATTGCCCCGTTTATCACTATGCGTTGTTACGAGCAAATTCGAGTGAATATCGCCATTCTTTCGCAACTAAGACCGATGAATATTAATTTAATTGGTGTCGGTGCGGGCGTGAGTTATAGTTTAAGTGGTCCAACGCATCATTGTCTTGAAGATTTATCAATTATGCGAACCTTGCCGAATGTGGAAGTGTTTTCACCCAGTGATTATTTATTAACCGAAGCCTATGTTGAACGCACTATAGCGAATAAATTTCCTAAATATTTACGCTTTGATGCGATGCCCATGTTACCTGTGGCAGAATCAGTTGAAGATTTTGATGATGGGTTTAGAGTTTTACAAATTGGCTCGAAAGCGGCGATTATTTCTACGGGTTATATGAGTCAAAAAGCCAAAAAAGTCGCGACTGATTTTGATGTCATGGTAATTGATCTTTATTTTTTAAATGCCTATGACTTGGATAAATTACAAGCTTGTTTAGACGGCATTGAAACCGTGATTACCTTAGAAGAAGGCTTTAAAGGGGGCGGTGGTTTAGATAGTGAAATCAATTCTAAACTAAAAAATAAACAAGTGATTAATTTAGGTTTTGAACAAAAATATACTTTTAAAGTCGGTTCTCGGGAATTTGTTCATGAAGAAAATGGCTTGGGTGAGCAAGATTTGATGCGCTTATTACAAAACATTTAATATTTTATAAATTCTTTAAAAAAAGATGCACCGTAGAATAAAATGTGATCTATTCTACGGCAACTTTCGGTTTACATATTATCTAAAATCGCTTTTTTAACCGCATCCAAATTAGCCTCGATGGTAACAGGATGGGTATCTTTACATTGAGAAATAGCCGTATCAGGATCTTTTAAGCCATTGCCTGTTAAAGTGCAGACAATTTTAGAGCCTTCTTTAATTTTTCCCTGCCTAATATCATGTAATGCGCCTGCTAATGAGGTGGCAGATGCGGGTTCGCAAAAAATACCTTCGTAACCTGCGAGCATTTTTTGCGCGGCTAAAATTTTCTCATCAGTGAATTTATCAAACCAGCCGCCCGATTCTTTTTGCGCATTCAATGCAAAATCCCATGATTGGGGACGACCAATACGAATCGCTGTTGCAATCGTTTCTGGATTATCAATCATTTCGCCTTTAACAAAAGGCGCAGCCCCTGCTGCCTGATAACCACACATCACGGGACGCTTCGTTGCTATTTTATCAGCCGCATATTCGCAATACCCTTTCCAATAAGCAGTGATATTGCCCGCATTTCCCACAGGTAAACAGTGATAATCGGGTGCATCACCCAGATCATCAACAATTTCAAATGCTGCCGTTTTTTGTCCCTCAATTCTAAAAGGGTTAATCGAATTAACAATGGTCACAGGCGCGTGGTTTGCCACCTCCTTAACTAAACGCATTCCTTGGTCAAAATTACCATTAATCTGAATAATTTCTGCCCCATACATTAAAGTTTGTGCCAATTTTCCTAGGGCAATTTTTCCCTCTGGAATTAATACAAACGCACGAATCCCCGCACGTACCGCATAAGCTGCGGCAGACGCTGAAGTATTGCCTGTTGATGCACAAATAATTGCCTGACTGCCTTCTTCAACCGCTTTAGTAACCGCCATAGTCATCCCCCGATCTTTAAATGAACCTGTTGGGTTAAGCCCTTCATATTTCACATAAATTTCAACTTCTTTACCGATTAATTTAGGAATATTTTCCAGTTTTATCAGCGGGGTATTACCTTCGTTTAAGCTAATGATTCGTGAATCTTGATTAATCGGTAACCGTGCTAGATAACGGTTAATTAATCCTGTGTAATGCGCCATGTTATGTCCAATTATTTTCTTAAGTTAAAACGAAAAATCTCTTTTTTATTTGAGTGTTTCCACCCGTATTCTTACGACCTTACCCTTAATATTTTCTAAGGCTTCAATTTTTTCGATTGCTGCATTCATTTCTTTTTCAGGGGTCATTTGCATTAATAAAATAACCGAAACATTTGCTGTTCCTTTATTGGGTTCTCTTTGAATCATTGCCTCAATACTAATTTGATGCGTTGCAAAAATACCTGTTACCTCTGCAAGAACCCCCGGTTTATCATTTGCAGTTAGACGTAAATAATAGGCTGTCTGCATTTCTTCAGCCTCTAAAACAGGAATATCTTCAATTGAATTAGCTTGAAAAGCCAAATGGGGAACATGATTTTCAGGGTCTGTCGTCAACATTCTTACCACATCCACCACATCAGCCACCACCGCAGAAGCGGTCGGTTCTGCGCCTGCCCCTGCGCCATAGTAAAGTGTCGGTCCAACAGCATCACCTTGAACTAAAACAGCATTCATTACCCCATCAACATTGGCAATTAAACGCCGATGCGGAATTAAAGTCGGATGCACTCTTAATTCAATTCCATGCGCTGTTTTGCGCGCAATCCCTAAATGTTTAATCCGATAGCCTAATTCTTCAGCATAATTGACATCTTCACGGGTAATCTGGGTAATCCCTTCAATATAAATCTTTTCAAATTGAAGCGGAATACCAAAAGCGATTGAAGCCAAAATAGTTAATTTATGCGCCGCATCAATCCCTTCCACATCAAATGTGGGGTCAGCTTCTGCATAACCTAATGCTTGCGCTTCGGCTAAGACATCACTAAAATCACGTCCCTTATCGCGCATTTCGGTCAAAATAAAATTCCCCGTACCATTGATAATGCCTGCAAGCCATTCAATTTGATTGCCACTCAATCCTTCCCGCAAGGCTTTAATAATCGGAATCCCGCCTGCAACGGCTGCCTCAAAGGCAACGACAACCCCCTTTGCACTTGCTTGGGCAAAAATCTCATTGCCATGTAAGGCAATTAAGGCTTTATTAGCGGTCACCACATGTTTGCCATTGGCAATCGCAATTAACACTAAATCTTTCGCTAGATTATCGCCCCCGATTAATTCCAAAATAATTTCAATTTCAGGGTCGTTAATAATTTCTAATGGGTCGGTCGTTAATTGAATGCCTTGCGTATCGCAAATACGTTCTCTTTCTAAATTTCGCGCACAAGCCCGCGTCACGATAATATCACGCCCAGCACGGCGAGAAATTTCAGCCGCATTACGTTTTAATACATTGATGGTGCCGCCACCGACTACGCCCAATCCTAATACACCTATTTTTACGGGTTTCAAATCTAACTCCTTAATGCTTGAGGTCACTTACTGTGATTATCATTATACAACGTTGTCTTTTTTAAACATATGCCGAATACCTCTTAGTGCCTGACGCGTTCTATGTTCATTTTCAATGAGGCTAAATCGAACATGATCGTCCCCATGTTGACCAAAACCTATCCCAGGCGATACCGCAACTTTGGCATCAATAATCATTTTTTTACAAAATTCCAACGACCCCATCGCTTGATAAGCTTGCGGAATTTTTGCCCACACAAACATGGTCGCTTTGGGTTTTTCTACCCCCCAACCGAGTGCATTTAATCCTTCACATAAAACATCACGACGTTTTTTATACATTGCACAGATTTCTTTAACACAATCTTGCGATCCTTCAAGCGCGTGAATCGCGGCTATTTGAATCGGGGTAAATGTCCCATAATCCAAATAAGACTTCATTCGTGTTAAAGCGGCAACTAAATCAGGATTGCCACACATAAAGCCAACACGCCAACCTGGCATATTATAACTTTTAGAGAGTGAGAAAAACTCCACGGCAATTTCTTTTGCCCCCTCAACTTCTAAGATAGAAGGGGCTTTATATCCATCAAAAACAATATCCGCATAAGCAATATCATGCACCACCCAAATATTATGGGCTTTGGCAACGGCGATAATTCGTTCAAAAAAATCCAATTCAATACATTGGGTGGTTGGATTTCCTGGAAAATTTAAGATTAACATTTTCGGCTTAGGCCATGAATCAATAATTGCCTTATGAAGTTCGTCAAAAAAATCAACCCCAGGTACTAAGGGAACATGCCTTAAATCAGCCCCTGCAATCACAACGCCATAAGGATGAATGGGATACGCAGGATTCGGTACTAAAACCACATCACCCGGCCCTAGTGTTGCTAATGCCAAATGCGCTAACCCTTCTTTTGAACCAATTGTTACAATCGCTTCAGTTTCAGGGTCTAAATCAACCCCATAGCGTTTTTTATACCAATGACAAATCGCCCGCCTTAACCGAGGAATCCCTTTAGAAACCGAATAACGATGGGTATCATCACGTTGCGCTGCTTCCACCATTTTATCCACAATATGCTTAGGTGTTGGCTGATCGGGATTACCCATGCCAAAATCAATAATATCGTCACCGCTCGCACGGGCTTTTGCTTTTAATTCATTAACAAT
>CAYROI010000037.1:0-5960 GCA_964425835.1 uncultured Methylococcaceae bacterium | reverse complement strand
AATCAATAATATCGTCACCGCTCGCACGGGCTTTTGCTTTTAATTCATTAACAATATTAAAAACATAAGGCGGTAAACGGCTGATTCGATGAAATTCTTCCATTGAGGACTCTAAAGTTATAAACTTAAATAGTTTAAATTACTGTGGTTAAGCTTTTATGTCAATGGGGATTTTATCACTACTGGAATTAATCATCGCTGTATCACTTCATCATAAACTCAATATGAGAATGATTTCTGTTATAATAAAGGGTTTGAAATTTAAGCCTATTTTTCTAAATTAACGTTTTAATAAATACTTAAATTTCGCTAATTATTGGTAACCTCTCTTTAACAATTAATTGAAAATTAAGTGGACTTAAAACACATACGAAACTTCTCTATTATCGCCCATATCGACCATGGAAAATCAACCCTTGCTGACCGTTTTATACATTTGTGTGGCGGTCTAAGTGATCGAGAAATGGAAGCCCAAGTCTTAGATTCTATGGACATAGAACGAGAACGTGGCATTACTATTAAAGCACAAAGTGTCACCTTAGATTATAAAGCTGATGATGGCGAAATTTATCAACTCAATTTTATTGATACCCCAGGACACGTTGATTTTTCCTACGAAGTCTCACGTTCATTAGCCGCCTGTGAAGGCGCGTTATTAATTGTTGATGCCGCTCAAGGTGTTGAGGCACAAAGTGTTGCCAATTGCTACACTGCGATAGAACAAGGTTTAGAGGTTATTCCTGTTCTCAATAAAATAGATTTACCTTCGGCTGAACCTGAAAGAGTGATGCACGAAATTGAAGATGTGATTGGAATTCCTGCCGATAACGCCCTTAAAATTAGTGCGAAAACAGGAATCGGGGTTAAAGATGTTTTGGAACAATTAGTTCAAGAAATTCCTGCACCTTCAGGTGATAAGAACGCACCACTACAAGCACTTATTATTGATTCATGGTTTGATAATTATCTCGGTGTGGTCTCATTAGTTAGGATCGTCAACGGAAAACTTCGCCGTAAACAAAAGATAACCATTATGTCGACAGGAAAATCTTTTTTAGCGGAAAAGGTGGGCGTTTTCACCCCAAAACGTTTAGAAAAAGAAACCTTAAATACAGGGGAAGTTGGTTTTATCGTTGCAGGGATTAAAGATATTTTTGGCGCACCTGTCGGTGATACCATTACTTTAACTGATAATCCAACCTCTGAAATCTTAGCAGGATTTGAAAAAGTCCAGCCACGGGTTTTTGCAGGACTTTATCCTGTCAGCTCAGACGATTATACCAACATGCGTGAGGCGTTAGACAAACTACGTCTTAATGATGCCGCCTTACAATTTGAAGCTGAAACCTCACAAGCCTTAGGCTTTGGTTTTCGTTGTGGATTTTTGGGGATGTTGCACATGGAAATTGTGCAAGAACGCTTAGAACGTGAATACAATATTAATTTAATCACCACAGCCCCCACCGTTATTTACGAAGTTGAAACCCATAATGGCAAGGTATTAATGGTAGATAATCCGGCAAAATTACCCGATGCGGGAACAATTACCGAAATTAGAGAACCCATTATTCAAGCCAATATCTTAGTGCCACAAGACTATTTAGGGGGCGTAATTAGCCTTTGTGTGGAAAAACGCGGTGTCCAAAAAAATATGCAATATACAGGCTCACAAGTTTCACTAAGTTATGAACTCCCTTTGAGTGAAGTCGTTTTAGACTTTTTTGACCGCCTAAAATCAATCTCCCGTGGTTATGCCTCATTTGACTATGAATTTTTACGCTTTCAAGTGGCCGCCCTAATCAAACTGGATGTTTTAATTAATAGCGAAAAAGTTGATGCACTCTCTACTATTGTTCACAAAGAATTAAGTCAATCACGTGGGCGAGATTTGGTTGAAAAAATGAAAGAACTCATTCCTAGACAAATGTATGAAGTTGCCATACAAGCGGCGATTGGTTCTAAAATTATTGCCCGTTCCACCGTTAAAGCCTTGCGTAAAAATGTCACCGCTAAATGTTATGGCGGAGACATTAGTCGTAAGAAAAAATTACTCGAAAAACAAAAAGCGGGTAAAAAACGGATGAAGCAAGTCGGTAGCATTGAAATTCCACAAGAAGCTTTTCTCGCTGTATTGCAAGTCAATAAAGATTAGTTATCTGCTCTCTTTTAACCTCACCTAATAATAAATATGGATATTGATTTTTCCTTTTTCTTAGTCATCGCAACCCTCGTTACAGGTATTACTTGGGGGGCTTATTTACTTTATTTAAAATCAATTGACCTGCCTTTTAATGAAGAAGATGAACCGCTTTTAGTCGAATATGCCCGTTCATTTTTTCCTGTGGTCTTAATTGTACTCTTATTACGTTCTTTTTTAGTTGAACCCTTTCGTATTCCCTCAGGTTCAATGATGCCAACGTTATTAATTGGTGATTTTATTCTCGTTAATAAATTTGCCTATGGGGTGCGCTTGCCTGTTATTAATACCAAAATTATTGAGGTAGCAAGCCCTAAACGGGGTGATGTTGTGGTTTTTCGTTACCCAAAAAACCCATCCATTGATTACATAAAACGGGTTATTGGTGTACCAGGCGATAAAGTTGCTTATTATAATAAAAAAGTTTATGTCAATGACCAGCCGATGACTCAGATTTCTTTAGGTACTTATCAAGGATTAGGTCAGGGCGAAAGTATGACGGGGGCAGTTCAGCTAACAGAAAATTTAGCCCCCGTTGAACACAATATTTTAATTCGTAAGGGATATCCTTCAATTGAGTCTGTTTATATTATTCCCAAAGGTCATTATTTTGTCATGGGTGATAATCGCGATAATAGCAATGACAGTCGTTATTGGGGGACTGTTCCCGAAGCCAACTTGGTTGGTAAAGCTTTTTTTATTTGGATGAACTGGGATTTAGACTATAAAGGTATAAATTTTAGTCGTATTGGCACTGTGTTACAGTAAGTTATATACTCTAAATTTTATTTCTTTAATTTTTCGGAAAATGATAATGATTAATTTACACAAAAAACAACAAGGGCTAACGATGACGAGTATTTTGATGCTCCTTATCCTTATTTGTGGTCTAGTATTATTACTTTTAAAAATTGTCCCCATTTACATGAATCATGGCAAAGTCATGAGTGCAATAACATCGGTCATCAATCTCAAAGATGCCGAACAAAAAAGCAAAGGTCAAATTAATAAATTGCTTCGTAAACGATTTAGTGTAAATTCCGTGTATGATTTACCTAAAGATGCAATTAAAGTCATTAAACGGGGTGATTACGTAAAAATAATCGCTAAATATGATGTCAAAGAAAAACTCTTTGCAAATCTTAGCGTTTTAGTTGAATTTGATGAGTTTGTTGAAGCGGGTAGGAAGTGATAAAAAACCCCAAACAATTAGCTAACAACCTAAGTTTAGTTTTTAAAAAACCTGATCTTTTTCGTATGGCTTTAACTCACCGAAGTATGGGTGCAAATAATAATGAACGTCTAGAATTTCTCGGTGATTCTATTTTAGGCTTTGTAATTGCCCAAAAACTCTATGAGCATTTTCCAAAAGCCAGTGAAGGCGTATTAAGCCGTCTTAGAGCAAGCTTAGTCAATCAAGACTCTTTAGCTTCAATTGCTAGAGAACATAACATTGGTGACTACTTAATCTTAGGCTCAGGCGAACTGAAAAGTGGGGGTTTTCGACGAGACTCCATTTTATCCGATGCGGTTGAAGCCATTATTGGTGCATTATTCAAAGATCAAGGCATTGCCGCTTGTGAGCATTGGATTTTAACTATTTTTGCCAAAAAATTAGAAACCTTAAATGCGGATAGTGAACAAAAAGACCCTAAAACCCGTTTACAAGAACTCATGCAAGCACGCGGTGTTGCCTTACCTAAATATGAATTGATTAGCATGTTAGGACTTGCCCATTCACAAACCTTTAAAATTGATTGTACCGTATTAACAGATAAAAAATGTTCAGGTCAGGGGAGTTCTAGAAAAAGGGCAGAACAAGCAGCTGCTGAAAAAATGTTAAATTTATTACAACGAGAAAATAAATGAATTGTGGTTATATTGCCCTAATTGGTCGCCCTAATGTTGGCAAATCTACGCTAATGAATCACCTATTAGGTCAAAAAATCAGCATTACCTCGCGTAAACCACAAACGACTCGCCATCGTATTTTAGGGATTAATACCTGTGAAAAAGGGCAGGCTATTTATATGGATACGCCCGGCATGCACCAAAATGAAAAAAAAGCACTCAACCGTTATTTAAACCAGACTGCTGATACTACTTTATTTGGGGTTGATGTTGTCGTTTGGTTAATTGATGGTTTAGCTTGGCAAGACTACGATGACGTTATTTTTAAAAAATTAAAACGGGCAAATTTACCTGTCATCTTGGTCGTTAATAAAATTGATAGAGTCAAAGATAAAGAAGTGATATTTTCTTTTTTTGATGAAGCAAAAAAGAAATACCCTTTTAAAGAATTAATCCCTGTTTCCGCGCTTAAACAAATTAACTTAAAACCGTTAGAAACGGCTATTTTTTCACTATTACCTGAAAATGATTTAATTTATCCTAAAGATCAAATAACCGATAGACCGACACGGTTTTTAGCGGCAGAAATTGTTCGCGAAAAATTAACACGCCGTTTAGGGGATGAATTACCTTATTCGCTGACCGTCGAAATTGAGCGTTATGAAGAACAAAAAAACATCACTAAAATTTATGCGACTATTTTAGTTGAACGTGATACTCAAAAAAATATCGTCATTGGTAAACAAGGTGAGATGTTAAAAAAAGTCGGCACGGACGCACGTATTGATATAGAAAAATTGATTGATAAAAAGGTATATTTACAACTTTGGGTTAAAGTAAAGAAGGGATGGTCGGATAGTGAGCGTGCATTGAAAAGTTTAGGCTTTGAGTCCTAAGCTTATGCTTAATTTGATTTAGAGAGAATAAAACATGAAACAAGTAGCTCCTCTGCGTTATGGTGTTATCTTTAAAAAAGCCTTTTGCGATGTTAATGTTTTTAAAGGGTTTGTTCGTGATATTCTTGGTATCACACTGGAAATTGATAGCATTGAAACTGAAAAATCATTTAAACCTAGTATTGGTGGTGTTGAAGTTAAATTTGATTTATATGCCGAAGATAAAAAAAATCGGGTAATTGTGGATATTCAACATGAACGACATAGTGACCATTATCATCGCTTTTTATATTATCATTGCACCGCTTTATTACAACAAATCAAAAATGCCTCTAATTATCAACCCCCCTTAAAAGTTTATACTATTGTCGTTTTAACTTCTGGTGACAAGCATAAACGAGATGTTTCAGTGATTGATTTCGACCCTAAAGATTTAGAGGGAAAGTCTTTAAACGAAATTCCCCATAAAGTCATTTACCTATCTCCTAAGTATTTGAATGAAAACAGCCCTGTACTTTATCGTGAATGGTTGCAAGTAATTGATGATAGTTTAAAGGGGACGGTTGAAGAGTCTGATTATCATTTAGCTGAAATTCAAACGCTTTTAGAGCATATTGAAGTCGATGATGTCTCTCCTTCTGAAAAAAGTAAAATGATTGAAGAATCTTATTTCGACGAAGTTGAAAATAAGGGCATTGAAAAAGGCATTGAAAAAGGTATTGAAAAAAATAAACATGAAACCGCTTTAACCATGTTAAAACAAGGCTTTGAGGTTAAAATAATTGCACAAATAACAGGGTTAGAAGAAAAAATAATTAGCCAGTTGTGCTAAAACTATTGACTATGAAAAAACAAACTATTTTATTAGGGGTTAATATTGACCATGTGGCAACAATACGCCAAGCTCGCGGCACAAATTATCCAGAACCAATACAAGCCGCTCTGGTTGCAGAACAAGCAGGGGCAGATGGAATCACTGCACATTTGCGCGAAGATCGTCGCCATATTCAAGACCG
>CAYROI010000036.1:16331-21771 GCA_964425835.1 uncultured Methylococcaceae bacterium | reverse complement strand
TCAAGCGTCCGTCGTAACAACCGTACCTAAGTTTGAGGATGAAAAAAAGGCAATTGAGCAAGCGTTAATAAATTGTCATGGACACGTTACTAAAGCTGCTCAATCATTAGGAATGAGTCGTGCGACTTTTTGGCGTAAACGTAAAACCTATGGTTTGTAGTTAAATTTTAAAGATAACTTGTAGCGACTGTTTTTAAAGTTTGTTCTAATTTTTTGTCTTTGGTTGAATCGCCAATTGAGGTGAATTTCCAAGCCCCCGAATGACGGTATAATTTTCCCATAATCATAGAAACCTTACCTGAAAAGCTGGCATCATTGGCAATATCATAAGTCGCAATAATATTGTCTACTCTGTCAGGTGTCCCTTCATAAATTCTAATAGATGCAAAAGGGATGCTTGCAAAATCTTGTCCCTGAAATGAATTAAGCACAAAGACCACTTGACTAATAGACGCTGGAATTTGGGTTAAATCAACAACAATCACTTCATTATCTAAACCATCATCACCCTCCATATCCCCTGTCAAATCATCACCAGAATGACGTATCGCACCACATTTTGAAGCTAATTGCCCAAAATAAACCACATCAACTAATTGTTTATTTTCAGAAAATAAACCAACAGAAGCATCAAGATCCACCGCGACTTTTTTTATTTTTCCGAATAAGCTTTTTTTCTCAATTGCCCCCCAATTTACGCCAACACATATTTTTTCCAGATTATTGCCGCCTTTTGCAAGACTAATGCGTTGCCCTTTTTGTAAACTTATTGCCATAATATTCTCCTTAAATTTTTAAAGATATTTTTCTTCCGCTGTTTTCAAAGTTGCTTCTAATTTACGATCATCAGTTGCATCACCAATTGAAGTAAATTTCCAAGCGTCTCCATGCCGATATAATTTTCCTAAGATCATCGAAACTTTACCTGCAAAAGTGGCATCATTAGCAATATCATAATGTGCAACAATCTCATCAACTCGACTAGGTGTGCCTTCATAAATTCTGATGGATGCAAAAGGGATGCTGGCAAAATCTTGACCTCGAAAAGAATTCAATACAAAAACAATTTGCGTTACGCTAGTTGGAACATGATTTAGATCGACACTAATGACTTCATTGTCTAAACCATCATCCCCATCGACATCCCCTGTTAAATCATCGCCAGAATGGCGTATTGAACCACATTGTGATGTTAATTTACCAAAGTAAACTTTCCCGATTAGTTTTTTATCTTCTGAAAATAAACCTACTGAGGCATCAAGATCAACCCCCACTTTTTTAACTTTTCCAAAGAGTGATTTTTTTTCAATTGCACCCCAGTTGACGCCAACACATATTTTTTCTAAGCCCTTACCGCCTTTTTCAAGACTAATACGTTGCCCCTTTTTAAGATTAATTGCCATCTGATATTCCTCATTTTTAGTTTAATTAAGCTATTCAATAATTATCTATCTGCTAAGCTTTGTCAATTTGTTCTTATAATTTGTTTTCATTTAATAATTGAAAGAGCAATGCCCATGAAAAAGATTTTCCAGGATCAGTTTTACGTTCAGGTGCGATGTCACAATGTCCTGTAATCCGATTTTTATTTAAATACGGATAGGTTTTAATTAATAACTGAATAACTTTGGTAAGCTTTAGATATTGTTGTTCCGTATAAGCAATCGTATCCATCCCTTCTAATTCTATACCGATAGAAAAATCATTACAATTTTCACGACCTTGATAATTTGATTTTCCTGCATGCCAAGCCCTTCTATTAAAGGGAACATACTGAATGATATGACCTGTTCGCCTAATAAGCAAATGAGCAGAAACCCTGAGTTGATGAATTTCTTTAAAAAAATCGTGTTCATTTGGGTCTAATTGATTGCAAAATAACTGGGTAATATAATCCCCTGTAAATTGATTGGGCGGTAAGCTTATATTATGAATAACAATCAGAGAAATATCATTTTCATTGGGACGAAAATCAAAATTGGGCGAAGCGTTATACTCCATGCCTGTTATCAAATGATTTTGGATTTGCATAATAAATTTAAGGGGTCGCTAAAAAATATTGTTTAGTTTTTTTATATTTACCCGCTTGGGTGTATACTCACTCTCTTACCAATAACAACAAGAAATTAGGGTATTTTGATGGCAGACAAAATGGTAAGTAAACACTTAGTTAATCTGGAAAAGCACTTTACAAACAACCAGCCTGTTTTAAAAACAGCGGTCAATATTTTCCATCAACTCGATCAGCTTGAATATAATTTAGGTCTACTTAGCGAAGATGAATCGACCGCGAGTAAAAGTTCATGGTGGCCAATTGTAAGTTTGATTGGTGGAACTTCTCCTGTAAAAAATGATTTTATCGAACATTATTTAGGCTCAAGTCTTCACCATTCTAGTGTCTATGCTTCGCATCATAAATTTACGGTATTACAATACACCCCGCAAACCACAACCGTTACTTTACCAGGGATGGCTATCGATGTAGATCACAAGCTTCCCTTTTATCAAATAAGCAATAAAATCGAACAGGAAGCACCTGGCGAGGGTGGAAAAATTAATGCTTATTTAGAACTAAAAACCTTAAATAGTGAAAGATTAAAAGGCAAGTTATTCATTGACACCCCGCCCCTTACCGCAGAAAGTGGTGCAGTGCAATCGTTGTTAATGAAACATGTTTTAGAAATGTCAGACTTAAGCTTTATATTTACTGATATTTTTGAATCAGAGCCGACTGTGATTAGTGAATTAGTGAATAAACTTCTCCTACTTCAAGATACCCATAACCTAGTTTATATTATTGACCATTCAGATATGAGCCTTGATATAGCCAGAAGTAATGAAATTATTAACTCATGGCAACAAAGATTGGCTAATTTAGGCTTAAATACGGGACATTATATTGTATTATCTGATTCCGATGATGTTCACTTGGATGGCATCAGAGCCATAGATGAACGTTTAGCGAATGTCGAATATGACCGTTCTTATCGCGTTTTACATAACTTAGAACAAAGTATACAGGATATAGAAGAAGTATTAATGCCTGAAGTTGAAACAGCTCTTATTCAATGGAAAGAACGTTCAAATGCAACCACCTTAATTGTGATGGGATTTTTAGCCTCATTAATGCTTTTTGCTGAAATAACCATGGGCGGAATTATCATCAATTCCCTACTTGACCCTATTGTAGGTCCTATTATTCTCGCAATATTAATGGCTTTTTTAATTCCACTGCATATTACCATCAGTAAAATTCATGCCAAATTTATCATCAAATCCCTTTATAAACGTCAGAAGAAACTCAATTTAATTGAAAACTTAGTTGGCTTATTTGAAAAAAGCTTAACCTTTGGACGTATTATTTTGCCAAGAACAGAGCCTTTTGGTCAGAGTCGTAAAAACCGTAAAATACTTAAAGCACTTATCAGTGACACTAAAGAGTTAGTACAGACCTTAAATGAAAGTTTTAGTCGCGTGACTGAATCTTCTTTATCCCTAAATATTCCTGAATCACCAATGTATGAAAATATCCCCGAAGTACAGATGACCCCACCGCCAATAACGACACCAAAGAGAAAGTCTAAATCAGGGTTGTTTTTCCCGAAAACTTCAAAATAAATGCGTAGTCTAAATTATTAACTTAGCTTAACAACTGTTTATTATGGATATTTTAAAATACTATATACCTTTATGTTTTTTCAATGATAACCCACTAAAACTTCCCCGCTCTGAAACTTTTTTCAGATACAATCTTGTCATCTATTATTTTGTTGAGCTATTTATGCAAGTCAACATGATAGAGCCTTGGGATGCCTTTTGGGAAGTCAATATAGAAGCTGTATTTACCTTGGCTTTTGTCGCTTTAATGATGCTTTTAAACCGTAATTTCCATTATTACTTACAGGTGGTGACTGCTTTCTTAGTCTGTGAGAATTTTATTGCAATCTTTGGTGTTCCCGTGATGATGTGGCTAACGATTACGGATGATTTTTTAAGTTATGTCACTTTTGGGATTTTAATTTTCTGGGATGTTTGTTTAGTGACTTATATTATCAAACAAGTTTTAAGCATTAATGTGCCTGCAAGTTTGGCAGTTTCCTGTATCTATTTTATTTGTACCTATGGTGGTGCTTATAGTTTAATGTTTTTATTATAATGGCCATTTATGCAATTGGTGACATACAAGGGTGCTATGATGATTTATTACGCTTACTTGAGGTAATTGATTTTAATCCCGCTAAAGATCAACTCTGGTTTGCGGGGGATTTAGTTAATCGAGGCAACAAATCCTTAGAAACTTTGCGTTTTATTAAAAACCTTGGAGAGGCAGCGGTTAGCGTTTTGGGAAATCATGACTTACATCTATTAGCCATTGCTTATTTACAAAAAAAATCGAAAAAGAAAGATTCTCTCAATGAAATTTTAAAAGCCGATGATAGAGATGAATTAATAGACTGGTTAAGAAAACGCCCCTTATTCCATTACAACGATCATTATGGCTTAATTCATGCGGGGCTTCCGCCTCAATGGAGCATCCCAGAGGCTAAAAAAATGGCAGCTTCATTAGAGCAAGTTCTTCGATCAGAAAATTATTTGGATTTTTTTAAAGTCATGTATGGCGACTTACCTAATTTATGGTCAAAGGAATTGCAGGGTAATGAACGCTTACGGTTTATTCTTAATTGTTTTACCCGTTTGCGTTATTGTGATAATCAAGGACAACTCGACTTTCAGCATAAAGGCAAACTAGGAACGCAACCTAGCCACTTACAGCCTTGGTTTAAGATTAAATCCCGTAAAAGTACCGATCTAAAGATTATTTTTGGACACTGGTCAACATTAGGGTTTTATCAGGACAAATATTGCTATGGCATAGATACAGGTTGCCTTTGGGGGGGACAACTGACTGCCTTAAAACTCACGAAAACGCCAAAAAGAATCAGTATTAATTGTGCAGGGGAACACCCACTTGAATGATTTTATAGTCCTAACAAAATAGGTTATTGCTTCAGACCTCTAGCTATAGAGAATGATCGGATAATAAGTTTGGGTAAACGCCATAAAAACCCAAAAAATAACCGCGTGTGCATCCCTATTAATAATAGATTGTCACGTAAATAATTGAATTGGCTAATACCGCCTTCATCCGCCGCTAAATAGCGAACAGGCGTATCAATATTAATCATAGGAACACCTTGCCATGCCAGTCTAACTGCAACTTCTGGTTCAAAATCAAAGCGTCTTGCCCAAACGGTCATTTTCATCACCTTGATTAAATTTTTAATCGGATAAACACGCATGCCAAATAAAGAATCGCCAATGCCCCAGTTTAAGGTTTCCAAATTAGCCCAAGCATTAGAAATACGCCGCCCTTGAACTCTTAGCATCGGTGCAGATTGTGTAAAGATAGGTTTTCCCAAAATTACAGCTTTTGGATGCT
>CAYROI010000036.1:4810-16231 GCA_964425835.1 uncultured Methylococcaceae bacterium | reverse complement strand
CCCGTATTGTAACTAGGAATAATAATAAGGTGACTAGAGGAGATTATTCTCAAAGGCATAAATAGGGCGTGTAATGAGTGTATTTAAAGAAAACTGTTGATAAGATTTTTATATAAACACCGAGGTAATAATAAATAATAACGTCCAGATGACTTCATCGCACCTGCAAAATGACCCGCTTGGGAACAGTTTCACTACAAGCTGTGATAAAAATTATCAAAAATATGTAAAAACAGCCCTTTTTATTAAAAAATTTCATCCGAAATTCCTTTAAGAATCTAGTTTTTTAAGTACGATTTCCATTGCTTTGGGATAATCAATTTTTCCCGTTGCTAATAAAGGCAAACGCTCAATGGTAAAAATCTTACGTGGAAAATGAATTGCAGAAAGTCCTTTAGCGGTTGATTTCAAATCACGCAATTCAGCATTCTCTTGTGTAGTTAATAAAATAATTTTTTCACCTTTACGACTATCAGGCAAATTAATTGCCGCATGATGTGCCTCAGCCCACGTTTTGGCAGCAAGCTCTTCAACAACGGTTAAAGAAACCATTTCACCGCCAATTTTTGCAAAACGTTTGCTTCGTCCTTTTATTAAAATAAAACCTTCATGATCGACATCCACTATATCGCCTGTATCGTACCAGCCTTCCCCATAAATGGAACAGGGGGGAACTAATTTTCCTGGGTTATCGGCTAATAAATACCCCTTCATGACATTAAAACCTGAAACATGTAATTTTCCTCCCGCCTTGATCCCTGGTATTTTTTCCAATTTATAATCCATTCCTGGCATAAATCGTCCAACCGTGCCTGCTTTAAAATCCATAAAGGTATTAACGGAGATAACAGGGGCAGTTTCTGTTGCTCCATAACCTTCTAAAATACGAATGCCGAATTTTTCTATCCATAGATCACGGGTTGTTTGTTGTAATTTTTCAGCCCCTGCAACGACATAACGCATATTATAAAAATCATAAGTATGGGCTTTTTTCGCGTAAGCGGCTAAAAAAGTATTCGTTCCAAACATAATGGTTGCATCCAGTTCATAAGCCATTTCAGGAACAATTGTGTAATGTAAAGGGGTAGGATAAAAGAAGGTTTTAATCCCATTCATTAACGGTAAAATTGTTCCTGCCGTAAAGCCAAATGAATGAAACAGCGGTAAAAAATTCAAAACAGTATCTTGCGCGTTGACACTAATTCGTGACTTAATTTGATGAATATTGGCTAATATATTACGGTGTGATAATACCACGCCTTTAGGCGTTCCTTCAGAACCCGAGGTAAATAAAATAATCGCCGTATCATCTGGGTTATGCGATTTTTTATGATACCAATAGTCAGCCGTCCAACATTGAAACACCGCTGTTAATTTATCTTGGGTGGTAATTTTTTCGGCAATATCCTCTAAATACACCAGCGTAAGTTGCAGACTTAAGGCGTTAGCTTCCGCTTCCAGTTTACCTAATTCAATAAATTTTCGCGATGTGAGAACCGTTTTAATTTCAGCCGTATGGCAAGCTGAAACCATCCCCATTGATCCCATCGTATAATTTAACATCGCAGGAATACGGTCATTGACTTGCAATGCGAACACAACCGATAACGTCTTACAGGAATTGGGTAAAAAAACGCCAATGGGTTCGGCTTTCTTTGTCTGTGTTTCTAAGGCGTTAGCAATTGCAATCGCCCGCGTAATAATCGTATTATATGACAAAGGATTACGCTCTAAATCTTCAGCAATTTTATGTGATCCCCCATAGATACCACGCGCTTCTAACAAACTAGAAAACAGGGTTTGTTGGTAAGGACTGGTCGCAAACATCATGTCATTCATTAAATCTGCTAACGCGTGACCACTAGCTTTTCGGCGTAATTTTCCCCGTAAATGTTCATCTCCATAAATCGTTGTCGGGGGTAAAATATGCAGGGTAATTTTAGGAAAAAAACGTAACCGTACTATTTTTTTAAGTTTTGAAAAATGGGTATATTCCCCTCCTGAAATTCTGATGGGTAGAATCGTTGCCCCAGATTTATCGGCAACCATCCCCGTCCCATCATAAACTTTCATCATTGAGCCTGTCACAGTAATACGCCCTTCTGGAAAGATGACTGTTTTAGTATCTGTATTTAAATGGGCAATTAAATTTTTCAATGACATCGGATGTGTGGGATCCATGGGGAAAACATCAGACAACCACAAAAAAGGTTTTAACCACCATAATTGTGAAATTGTTGTATTAATCGCAAAAGTAATTTTATCAGGTAAAAAAACCCCCAATAATAAAGGGTCTAAGAAAGAGGTATGATTCGCAACAATTAGTACTCTATCCCCCGCTTTGTGATAGTTTTCTAGCCCATGAATTTCTACACGGTAAATAAGACCTAATAGCCATTGTAAGATTTTTTTTACGACAACATACATCGTATTTCTCCTGATGTTCTGGTGATTGTTTAAATAAAAAGCCATTTAGGCAAATTGGGGGGTGTCTCTTTTAAAAAGATATTTTTAAAGAGTAATAAACTTAAATTATGATGCCATTTTTTCCACAATGTTCTTCGTACACGCTAAAATAGCCTCAATTATAACTATTTTTGGTCACTAACTTAAACTAGAGTTGCGTTATCGTTAAGGTATTCCTCTCTTATAAACTTAGTTGATCTACTTGATACCAATTTAAAGGAGGGAATGTATGGATAAACCAATAACGCTACCTAATCCAAATAATGAACAACTTAAAAAGCTACGCACCGCACTCGCTATTTCGCAAGGGACTAAATTATTATATACCTTATTGCAAAAAACATCGGCGACGGTTTCTCATAATCAAACTAAGCGTGTTAGCTATTTAATTGGTTTGTTTTCTGAAATCCATCGTGAGATTTTTCATCATTGGCAACAACAAGCGACGGTTTCTCATCGTCCAGGTACAATGCCTGATGCAAAAAAACGCCAAAAATTTAGAGAAGCGATTGAAAAATTAGTTTTAGATGGGGATCGTCATCAGAAAACGGCTATTTTTGATAACAATGGTTTTGTAATTCAATCTAAAAATATTGCGAAAAGATTAGCAAAATTTTATCTTAGAATGCGTTCTATTCGACCCTTTAATTATGGAAATCGAATTACCTTAGATTTTTTTATGACCGTCCTTGGAAAATTACCTTCTTTTAATGCTGTTTATGGGCAGGGGATTGATTTTAGAAGATTGAATCAACGTGATGCGATTGCCTTACATCGTTCAAATAAAAATCTTAAGCCTATTATTGTGGCTTTGGATCATGCACTAGACCCCAGACGCAACCGAAATTTAGCCAATAAAGCGAATGGTTATGGAAAATGGCCTGAAAATAAAAAATATATCGCAGGGCTTCCTTTTTTATCACATACAACTGCTGAGGGTATTAAATGTTTAGTGGCAGTTAATGGGGGTCTAGTTCCATTAGCTCTAATAAAAAAAGAATTATTTTCAGCTGGAAAGCATTTGGCAGATTATCCTTTATGTGAGGCGGATAACATTATTGGCTGTTTATTGAATACAGAAGCACTGCGTCATCCTAATAAAACAGATATTGATGGGGTTTTAATCGGAAAAAATGGCGCAGTCCCTTTGTTTTGTTTGGACATTAATATTTTGACAGGCTTAAGTTCTGTCGGGCAAATGCAGTTACTCGCGTTATTAAAACAGTGTGCAGGTAACGAAGCTTCTTTGTTATTACTTGCTAATAATGCGTCATTAAAAAATAAATTATTGGAAGCCACGAAGAATGAACCGCGTTTACAGCGTACTATAGAAATTGCGATTCCACGAATAGAGCAAATGGTACTGAAATTAGAGGCGACTAAACAAGCTATTTTTGAAGGAAAAGTGCCTGATGATAAACCCAAATTATTTATTTCTATGGGCGGGGCGGGGGCGGGGAAAACGGCAGTTGAAGAAATGGCTCAAGCACAATGTGGCGATAATTTTGTGATTGCTTCATTGGATGAGTTTCGTAAACAAAGTGATCTTTATCACGTATTAACTGCCGCAAATCATCATAGTGATGATTATGTTTATGTCGAACCCTTTGCGAATCTTTTACGTGATTTAGTCGCACAATATGCCAAAGAAAATAGAATTAATCTTTTATATGATGGCACAGGTATCCCTTTTATTCCTCGTTATTCAAGTATTGTTGCGCAATTCAAACAGGCAGGGTTTAAATCACAGGTAATTGCCGTGGATGCGTTTATTGTAAAACCTCAAGGACGAGAACAAGAGTTACAACGGGAAGGGGTTATTAGTAGCGTACTATCTCGTTATCAACAAACAGGACGCGCATTACCGTGGGTTATTACCGTTTATAAACATTTACGCGCGCCCCGCTCATTTTTACATGCCATAGAAGAGTCGTCCTTAGATAAAATCTCTTTATTTGCTAATGATGGTGAAAAAGATCAGCATTATTTGGTTGCTGAAAGCTTTGATGTCAGCATGAAAGAAGTCGAACTCTATCAACAGCATCAAAAAGAACGAACGTTAGCTACGTATTTAAAAAAACAAATTGAAACGCGTGACGAATCTATTTTAAAAAACCTGGCTAAAAACGATGTTGATAATCTCAAAAATTTAATTGCTCGTAATCCAAATTTTGAAGAGGCGAATGTTGCTTATCAAGTGTATAGCAACAAAAATGGCTCACGCATTTTATTAATTTATAACACCAAAAGAATGGTTGATTTCGTTGAAAAACGCCAATTGAACCCAAATGCCTCAGGTGAAAATGGTTTGTTATACAAAAATGAATCATTAGCTTTTCACGTAAATCCAAAAAATAAAGAACCCTGGAGGATAAGACTTCAAGGCGCATCACTTGAATCATAAGGTTAGCGAACCTAAATAAAAAAACACATTATTAGGGGCGCATTTTTTTGAGACTAATAACCTAGTAATATAGTAAACTATAGCCCTAATTGGAGACAATGGCATCATGACCACAGAAAACGTACATTTACACGAAATTAATAAATTTGGATCTCAAGCCGAACGTTGGTGGGATCTTCAAGGTGAATTTAAAACTTTGCATGATATTAATCCGTTACGATTACAGTTTATAAAAGAATACGCACAACTAGAAGGGAAAAAAATTGTTGATGTGGGTTGTGGTGGCGGCATTTTAACCGAAGGTCTGGCGAAAAACGGCGCAGAAGCTTTAGGCATTGATCTAAGCGAAGACTTAATTGATATTGCTGATTTACACGGGCTGGAATCAGGTGTCAGTGCAAAATATCAAAAAATTAGCGTAGAAACATTAGCAGAAACGGATTCGGGAAAATTCGATCATGTCACCTGTATGGAAATGTTGGAACATGTGCCTGATCCAGGTTCAATTATTAAGGCTTGTGCAAAATTGGTTAAACCCGATGGAATGGTCTTCTTTTCAACTTTAAATCGTAAACCTAAAGCGTATTTATTAGCGATTGTTGCCGCAGAACATGTATTAAAAATGTTACCTAAAGGCACACATCAGTATAAAACGTTTATAAAACCTGCTGAATTGAGTCAATCAGCACGTGCTGCGGGTTTAGCGTTGCAAGGCATGGTGGGAATTGAATATAACCCCTTAACAAAACAGTTTCATCTAGGTAACGATGTGGATGTTAATTATATTGTCGCTTTTAAACGAGCGTTGTAAATATGTTTACATTAGATTGTGTTCTATTTGATTTGGACGGAACGCTGGTTGATACCGCCCCTGATTTAATCGCTTGTTTAAATCGTGCCTTAATTTATTATGATTTTAATACAATTGATCTTGAAAAACTTAAACCCTGCATTTCTCATGGCGCAGCGACGATGGTTCAAATAGCTTTGCCTCATGCGTCTGAGAAAACACGATCACAAATTTTAAAAACCCTGCTAGAAGACTATCAACATAATATTTTGCGATATGGTGGTTTTTTTGAGGGCATTGAACAAACTTTGCAATTTATCGAAGACAAAAGGCTTAAATGGGGCATTGTCACTAATAAAAGATCACGTTTTACTGAGCCTCTGGTAAATGCTTTAAACATTGTAGATAGGGCGGCTTGCATCATTAGCGGAGACACGACAAATAATAGCAAACCGCATCCTGAACCAATGCTCGCCGCTTGTAGTCAAGCACAAGTTAATCCTGAAAATTGCGTTTATATTGGTGATGCACAGCACGATATTATTGCGGGAAAAGCAGTGAATATGAAAACATTAGCCGCCGTTTATGGTTATCTCACCTGTGAAGATAAACCCAATGAATGGGGAGCGGATGCTTTAGTTGAATCTCCCCAACAAATTAAACAATGGATAGAAAAAGTACAATGTTGTTGACAGATAAAGTAATTTTAATTACAGGTGCGGGCGGTGGTTTAGGTGGAACAGCAGCACTCGCTTTAGCAAAACAAGGAGCTGAAGTTATTTTGTTGGATAAAAATATTCCTAAATTAGAAAAAATTTATGATGCCATTGTCGGTCAAGGGCTTGTTAAGCCTGTGCTATATCCTTTTGATTTAGCGGGGGCAAGTGAAGTGCAATATGAAGAATTAGCAACGATTGTGTTTGAAAAATATGGCACGTTACAAGGATTATTACATTCTGCGGTTGAATTTAGTGCTTATTCACCAATAGCCACTTACAGAATTAAGGATTGGGGCGATGCACTTAATGTGAATCTCAATGCCGCTTTTCTATTAACACGGGTTTTATTACCTGTATTGGAAAAAAGTAAACATAGTTCGATTGTATTTACTTCTGATTCTGCCGCACAAAAAAATCAAGCTTTTTCTGGGGCTTATGGTGTATCTAAGGTTGCGTTGGAAGCCATGGCTCAAATTTTAGCCAAAGAATTAGAGAATGCGGGAAAAATTAGAGTGAATACGTTAATTCCTGGTGTGATTGACTCTCCTTTGCGACAAAAAGCTTACCCTGCTGAAGATAAAACGCAATTACCTAAAATGGATTCTTTAAATAAAATTTATACTTATCTATTCTGCGATAAAAGTATTGGGATTACCGCTCAAACTTTGAACGCTCAAACTTATTCCTACGAGTAAACCCTATGTCTGATGCAAGAGAAACCATTATTTTAACCCGTGATGTTAATGTTGTCATAATTCCAGATGGAAATCATAGTGTTCTGAGTAAAGGCAAAGAAGTGACTATTCATCAAGCTTTAGGAAGCAATTATACGGTGATAACTGAACATGGTCATATGGTACGTATTGCAGGCGTTGATGCAGATGCGTTAGGCAAAGATATTCATCAATTGCATACCCTAGTGTCAGAAACTGATGCCCAAGCCGTTGAAAAAAATTGTTGGGAAGTCATGAAAACGGTTTATGATCCTGAGATTCCTGTCAATATTGTGGATTTAGGACTAATTTACCATTGTAATGTCAGCCCTGCGAGTAATGAAGACGCGCTTAATAATGTTCATATTATGATGACCTTAACAGCACCAGGTTGTGGGATGGGGCCTGTGTTACAAGGTGATATTGAAAAATCTATCAAAGCATTGCCAGGCGTCGCCTCGGTAAATATAGAACTCGTTTTAGATCCCCCATGGTCACGAGAAATGATGACAGAGGCAGCACAAGTGCAATTAGGGTTATTCTGAATTATAATAATAGCCTATCCATTTTTAATTTTGAGAGCTAAAATGAGTGATTGTCCAAATGATTTAAAATATGCCCAGACCCATGAATGGGTAAAACTTGGTGATAATAATCTGGTTTGGGTGGGGATTAGTGATTTTGCCCAATCTGAATTAGGCGATTTAGTTTTTATTGATTTTCCAACCGTAGGACAAGAAATTAAGGCGGGTGAGCAATGTGCGGTCGTTGAATCAGTTAAAGCTGCCTCTGATTTATTCGCCCCTATTTCAGGAATTATCATGGAAATTAATGATAAAATTGCGGATGAACCAGAACTTGTCAATGATGAACCTTATGATAGTTGGTTATTTTGTATTAAAGCGGATAATATTGAAGAATTAACGTCTTTGATGAATGCTGATGACTATCAAAAATTAACTGAAAATGCTTAATATCATTGGCTTATGCTAAATCAAAACACCGTTGGTTTGAAAAGAATTATTAATGCTTATTATTTTTCCATTGCGGGTTTAAAAGCGACGTGGAAACATGAGGCAGCTTTTAGGCAAGAAGTTATCTTATTGATAATCGCAATGCCTTGTGCTTTATGGCTGGGTGAAAGTAGGGTTGAAATACTTTTACTTATAGGCTGTATTGTGCTAATTTTATTAGTTGAGTTACTTAACTCAGCTATTGAAGCGGTGGTTGATAGAATTGGGCTTGAACACCATGAATTATCAGGGCGGGCTAAAGATATAGCCTCTGCCGCAGTCCTATTATCAATCACTTGGGCAGTGATAACTTGGGTATTTATTTTAATTTAAAAAGGAAAACAATGAGCGCGTTAATTTGTGGTTCGATGGCTTATGACACTATCATGGTGTTTCATGATAAATTTAAAAATCATATTTTACCCGATAAAATACACATGTTAAATGTCTCTTTTTTAGTCCCTGCGATGCGTCGAGAATATGGGGGCTGTGCTGGAAATATTGCCTATAATCTTAAATTATTAGGGGAAGACCCTTTTATTATGGCAACGGTAGGGCATGATTTTGAACCCTATTCACAGTGGCTATCTTTATGTAATTTATCACCTAAATATTTAAAAATTGTTGATGATAGTTATACGGGACAAGCTTATATTACCACGGATGAAGATGATAATCAGATTACCGCTTTTCATCCAGGGGCGATGAATTCGTCTCATTTAAATTCTGTCCCTACCGATGCAGGAATTAGTTTAGGAATTGTTTCCCCTGATGGACGTGAGGGAATGATTCAACATGCCGCTGAATTTGCGGACGCAGGAATTGATTTTATTTTTGATCCAGGTCAAGGAATGCCAATGTTTGGTGGTGATAAGTTGCTGAATTTTATGGAACAAGCGACATGGGCTATATTTAATGATTATGAATCTGAATTAATGCAAAAACAGACACAATTATCATTAGCGGAATTAGCCGATAAGGTTGAAACTTTAGTGGTAACACAAGGCGGAAAAGGTTCACAAATTTATACACAAGGTAAGATGATAGAGATTCCCGCCGCTACTGCAAAAACCTTAAATGATCCAACAGGGTGTGGTGATGCTTATCGTGCAGGGCTTATGTTTGGAATTATGAATGGCTATGATTGGGAAGAAACAGGGCGTATTGCCTCATTAATGGGGGCGATAAAAATAGAGCATCATGGCACGCAAAATCATACCCTAACCATGGAAGCCTTTAAAATACGTTATCAAGAAAGTTTTGGCGTGCAACTTTGAGTTTAAAACAGACTGAAAAATTATTAAGCATTATGTCGCGTTTGCGTGATGTAAAAACGGGGTGCGCTTGGGATTTAAAGCAAGATTTTATGAGCTTAATTCCTTATACACTTGAAGAAGCCTATGAAGTTGCTGATGCAATAGAACGTAATGATATGGATGACTTGCGTTCTGAATTAGGCGATTTATTACTCCAAGTGGTTTTTTATTCACAAATGGCAACTGAAAAGGGGTTGTTTGATTTTGAACAAGTTGCTGAAAATATTTGCGAAAAATTAATTATTCGACATCCTCATATTTTTGGCGATGCTGTTTTTCATCATGATGATGAACGTAAACAAGCTTGGGAAGATGCCAAAGAACGTGAAAGATTACTCAAGCGGAAGCGGGTAAAAACTGAGGCGAATAGTGTTTTAGAGGGAATTGCGAATAATTTACCCGCGCTCATTAAATCTGAAAAATTACAAGAGAGAGCCGCTCATCATGGCTTTGACTGGTATCAAGTCGAACCTGTTTTTGATAAGGTCACAGAAGAACTCAATGAAATCAAAGACGCTTGGCACAATGGCGATCAAGCGCATATTGAAGAAGAAGTAGGCGATCTGTTATTTGTTGCCGTGAATCTTGCGCGACATTTAAAGGTTAATCCTGAAATCGCCTTGAAAAAGAGCAATCTAAAATTTAGTCGGCGTTTCCAATATATAGAACAGCAAGTTAAACAATCAGGACAAGCTGTCCGTGATTGTTCACTGGATGAATTAAATAAATACTGGGAACAAGCTAAAGTAGCATTAAAAAATTCTAAATAGGTGCTTTAACATCTAATGAATAGGAAATTTTTTTATTTTTAAACCATGAATAAATGGGTGATCGCTTTATATCTTCAATTAATCTTTTGGTATGGGCATAACGTGCTTCAGCATTGATATGATAATAGCTATTAAGCATAAACTTTTCTGGGAATTTATTTTTGAATGGATCACCTAATATTACCAGATTATGTGCTTGTACTGTTTTTCTAATTAAATCTGTAAAACGCTTGATAGCCGCCCTATTCTTAGGACTATAACACCCTTTTCCGACGACAACAGGCCAAGTTAAAATAATAGGCAGTCCTGAATTTTGTAACTGTTGCATAAGTTTCAAATTTTCTTTAAAAACAGAAGACAGTGTAAACCCATTTCTTAACGCATTCCCTAAAACATATTCATCACACGGCGTAACTCTGCTGGCTTCTTCAAATTCAAGCACAAAATTTTCCGCAATAAAATCCCCTCTTTCTTGATTATTAAATCGTTCAATATGTTGTTTGACATTTCGGCGATTATTTTTTACTTCTTTTCTATAATGATTAAGATCAGACATAAAACTTGAAAAAGGCGTATTCCAAATTTGTTTGATATCTTGAACCCAGTTATTTTGATGATAATAATGCAAACTTCCGAGTAAATTATTTGTAAACACATCTGGAATCTTTTCATAAGAGTAATATTGCCATTCAAGCGGCAATAAAATAATATCCCCTGGGTGGGCATATTTTTTAATTCTAAGCAATTTATATTTTAATGGATAGCCCGCATTATCGGCTAAATTTATGGTTAAAATACCTAGTTCTTTTTCAAATAAATGACTATCTAAGCCAAAAAATGAATTTGAACCACTGTCAATAATGAGTCGTTGACTTTGTGTGTGATTTAATAAAAATTGTTTATAAGAATGGCTCACTAAAATTTCTCGGGTTGCCATTAGGTAATAACCTACTGTGTAAGCAATAATAAGTATTATTAAAGAAACCCCCGTAGTTGATAAAAAAGATTTTGATTTTTTTACTTGACTCACGAATAATCCTAAAAATTAAAATATAAAAAAGGCGAAGGTTCTATTTCTATAGACAATAAATAGGATACTAAAACGGTTAGCGCAATAAGAACCGCCTGATAACTTCTAAATTCTTTATTAGCGACTATTTTAGATGAATTTTTACAATAAAGACAAAGTACAAAACCGACTAATAAAGCATAAAGTACATTAGAGCCATC
>CAYROI010000036.1:0-4710 GCA_964425835.1 uncultured Methylococcaceae bacterium | reverse complement strand
GTAAGCCATAAATTGAAATAGGTTCTAAAAGCCCCTTTACGGTTTCCTCCAAGCGGGATATAAATATAATCACGTAAGAACCTAGATAAGGTCATATGCCATCGCCGCCAAAAATCTTGAATATCTAACGATTTATAAGGTGAATTAAAATTTAGAGGTAATTTAATATTAAATAATAATGCCGCACCAATTGCCATATCAGTATAGCCACTAAAATCAAAATATAACTGAAACGTATAAGATAGAGAAGTTGCCCAGGCTTCAAAAAAATTAAGTGTAGGCGCTGTATCAAAGCCTAATGTTGCCCACTCAGCAAAGGTATCGGCAATCATTACTTTTTTAGCAAGTCCAATTGCAAAAATAAATAACCCTGTCGCAATATTTGGATAGCGTTTAACCAAATTCCATTTTGAGGAAAATTGTGGCATCATCTCAGCATGATGGACAATAGGACCTGCAATCAGCTGAGGAAAAAAAGTAACAAAGAGCGCGTAATTCAAAAAATCATACTCTGAAGTGCCGCCTCGATATGAATCAACTAAATAAGCAATTTGTTGAAAAGTAAAAAATGAAATTGCTAAAGGTAATAGTAAATGTAAGCGTGGGATATTGTCGTTAAATACCAGATTAAAATTATTGATTAAAAAATCAGAATATTTAAAATAGCCTAATAATCCAAGATTTGCGGTAATACCAAAAATTAATAATGATTTTTTAGGAAATTGTATCCGTTTGATTTTTTCATTTAAAGCACAGCCCATTACATAATTAAATAACATAGAGGATAAAATAAGCGGTAAATAACTTATTTCCCACCAACCATAAAAAAATATTGATGAAAAAACAAGAAACGCTTTTGCACCAATAATAAAGCGTTTGTGTAATAAATAAAAATAAATAAAAAAACAACAGGGTAAAAAGACAAGTAAAAATTCAGGGCTGTTAAAAATCATTCAATGTCCATTAAGGTATTTTAAACGTAGGAATAATTAAGCAAAAAAGGCTGTAAACTTAAGACTAGACACGGTGATTTTGACTCGTGACCCCGCCTCTTTTATAGGAATAACCTCTTTGATTAATGCCTATTTTATCAGTTTCAAACATAGAATCGGCGGTATTATTACAAATAAATGGTAGAATTGTGCGTTATATTTTAAAAAGTAACCACAAGAAATAGATTAACTGACTAAATTATTGCGCAGTTTCTCAATAAACTGCTAATCTTAAATGAAAGTTATTTACCGTTAAGAGAATAGAACATTGGAAGAAGATATAACAACCGATTTAATGATATTGCAAAGTTGCCTCGATTCTATGATAAATAAGGTTGAAGGTGATAATTTAATGCTAAAGAAATTTCGTGCATTTGAACTACAATTACTTGATTTAACGACTCTTCCAGAGATCATTGATTTCATTCTGAAAGAACTAATTCCTGTCTTTGAGTTAGATGATATTAGCCTATCATTAGTTGATGAAAATCATGAAATAGCGACTTATTTAGCCAATTACGATTATGATTATCAACAAAAACAAAACTTAATTCTTTTAGAAGATAAAATTATCTTGGTTAATGAGTTTAGTGCTGGCATGTATATGGGGGCTTATGAGGCGCATAAACATGAAGTGTTTTTCCCTTTACGTGATAAAATACCCGCAACAATCGCCATTTTACCTTTAAGTCGTAAAGGGGAATACATAGGGTCATTAAACCTTATTAGTCAACGCGCTGATTGTTTCTTTAATAGCTTTATTAGCGAATCCATGCCGCAGTTGATTGCTTTATTAGCGATGGTTTTTGAAAATAGTTTTCAATTTGAAATACTAAAGCAAATCAAATTAGCGGAAACATTGACTCATGTTAACAATCGCCATTTTCTTGAGCAACGTCTTATTGAAGAGTTAGACCGAGGACGACGAAGTGTTAATTGTGTCTCTTGTTTGGTTTTCAATATTGTTTATTCAAAAGGTCGAAGAAATACGGATGCACAGAAATTGGAACAGTATGTTTTAGAATCCGTCTCCGAATTACTCAAACAACAACTTAGGGTTTCAGATGTCTTGAGTTATTACGAAGGCAAAAAATTTGCAGCCCTGTTAATGAATGTTTCTGATGACGTTGTTATTACGCTTTCTCAGCGAATACAAAAAGCCCTAGCATCACATAAGATCAACTTTTCAGGACAAAATATCTCTTTTTCTGTAAAAATAGGTCATGCGAGTTATCAGCTTAGACCTAATAATGAACAAACACATCAAGAAATTGCGATTCAGTTGATTGATGAAGCTGATGAAATTTTACAAAATAAAAGCGTCCAAAGTGTTTAGATATTTTTTATTAAATACTTAATTTTGTACTAATAAAAATCTTAGAGGTTGGTGAATGAAAATAGTGGTTACGCCTGTTACGCCTTACCAGCAAAATTGTTCTTTGCTTATTTGCGAGAAAACCCAAAAAGCCGCTTTAGTTGACCCAGGCGGTGATGTTAATTTATTGTTAGATGTCATTGAAAAAGAAAATGCCATTTTAGAGTCAATTATCTTAACACATGGACATCTGGATCATGTCGGGGCAACCGCAGAACTTGCCTCTTTATATCATATTCCTATTGAAGGCCCCCATCATGAGGATCAGTTTTTAATTGAAGCCATTCCCTCACAATGTCAAGTCTTTGGTTTTCCCCCTTGTGATACGTTTGAACCCACACGTTGGCTTAAACAAGGTGATATTGTGGAAGTCGGGGAAGAAAAACTTGATGTCATTCATTGTCCAGGACATACCCCAGGACATATCGTTTTGTATCATCAAGCCTCTAAACGCGCTTTAGTTGGTGATGTCTTATTTAAAGGCTCAATAGGACGGACTGATTTAGAAAGAGGTGATTTCCATACACTACTGGATTCTATTCAAAATAAACTTTGGGTCTTAGGAGAAGACGTTGCTTTTATTTCAGGACACGGTCCTATTTCAACGTTCTCAGAGGAAATGCACTCAAACCCTTTTGTCAGTAAACGTGCATTAGCACGTCATCATCAATAAAACCATGCAAAATAAATTACTCCATGTCGGTTGTGGTCATAAAACCATCAAACATTTGCCCGCGCTTTTTCAAGAAGACTGGGAAGAAATTCGCTTAGACCTTGATCCAAAAACCGAGCCTGATATTATAGGTTCTGTCACCGATCTTAGTGAAATTGCTAATCAAAGTATTGATACGATTTATTCCTCGCATAATCTGGAGCATCTTTATTCTCACGAAGTTGCACCTGCATTAGAAGAATTTATTAGAGTTCTCAAACCAACAGGATTTACTGTTATCACACTACCTGATCTTCAAAGTGTTGCTCAGCTTATTGTTGATGATAAATTAATGGATGTTGCTTATCAGTCTAAGATGGGGGCTATTTCTTCGATTGACATGGTTTATGGACATCGTGCTTCTGTTGCTGCAGGTAACAAATTTATGCCGCATCGGACGGGATTTACACAAACTTCTTTAACAACCGCGCTGACTGATGCAGGATTTAAAGAAGTGCGCGTGCGAAGAGGAAGTCATTTTGATTTATGGGCCATTGCTGCCGTAGAAAAACAAGGGGCTTTGTTTTGGGAGCTTATGAATAAGGCTATTATAGTGAAATGAATATTCTTTTTATTCATCAAAATTTTCCAGGGCAATTTAAGCATCTTGCCAAAAAATTAGCTGAAAATAAAAAAAATAGGGTGGTTGCCTTAAGGATTCATAAAAATCTCCCGATAGAAGGCGTTGAAATCTATGAATACCCTGTTATCAATCCTGAGTCGGTACAAATTCATCTGCTGGTTAAAGATTTTGAAACCAAAGTTAGGCGAGCCGAATCAGTTGCTAAAAAAGCCCACGCCTTACGATCGGCAGGTTTTATGCCCGATATTATTATTGCCCATTCAGGTTGGGGGGAAACCTTCTTTTTACGTGATATATGGCCTAAAACTAAAATCATTGCTTATTTAGAATATTATTATCGGTTTGAGGGGCAAGATGTTAATTTTGATCCCGAATTTCCCGTTACAGGCGATAATAATCGTTATCGTATCCGTTTAAAAAATCAAGCCGTTTTACAAGCACTCGATGAAGCTGATGGTTTTATTACCCCGACAAAATGGCAACATAAACAATTCCCTAAATGGAGTCAAAAACGAATTAATATGATTCATGATGGAATTGATATGGCACAATGTGTTCCAAATTCATTAGCAAGTGTGACGCTGGAAAATAAAAAACTTACCTTAACCATAAATGACAAAATAGTGACCTATGTAAGCCGAGGATTAGAACCATTGCGGGGATTTCACCAATTTATGCGGGGGTTGCCTAGTATAATACAACAACACCCCGATGTGCATATTTTAATTGTGGGCAGTGATATACCCGCGTATGAGGGTAAGAAAGCTGTTACTTACAAGCAACAACTATTAGATCAACTTTCAGGTCAACTGAACCCCAAACAAGTCCATTTTTTAGGGAAAGTTTATTATGCTGATTATCTACAAATAATACAAATCTCATCCGTACATATTTATTTAACTTATCCCTTTATTGTTTCATGGTCTTTATTAGAAACAATGGCAATACAAGCTCCGATTGTTGCCTCTAAAACAGGACCTGTCACCGAATATATTCAACATAATAAAAATGGTTTGTTAGTTGATTTTTTCGATCACCAACAATTAGC
>CAYROI010000035.1:14960-22134 GCA_964425835.1 uncultured Methylococcaceae bacterium | reverse complement strand
TCCTTCCTTTTTTTATTATATATATAATTACTCTAGCCTAAACAGTTGCGCTAATATTTCTACATTATCTTTAGGGATAGAAATTAAAAGTCTTACCTGCTCTGTAAAATCCTGCTGTATAACTTCACCCTCTAGTTTTTTCAATTGATACTCAAAATGTCGTATTTGGTTGTAATCTAAACATAAGCCAATTTTTACATAGTCTACATAAGGAATAATATCAGCGATGGCAATCACATTTGAAGCGGTATTACCATAAGCACGTGTTAATCCGCCTGCTCCCAATTTTACCCCACCAAAATAACGAACCACAGCGACTACAATATTAATTAACTGTTTTCCCTCTAAATGCTTAAAAATAGGTTTCCCCGCTGTACCTGTTGGTTCACCTGCATCATGAAAACGAGAGATTAATCCTTTTGGCGATTTTATCCGATAAGCAAAAGCAATATGACTTGCATCTGGGTAAGTTTCATAAAGTTGTTTTAATGCACTCAAAGCTTTATCTTCCGTTTCACAGGGAATAATAATTCCTATAAAACGTGATTTTTTAATAATCTCTTCTATCGTTTGTGACGATTTGACACAATACATAATGAACCTTTTTTTCTTATCCAAAGCCTAAAAAACTGACTCACTTTTGCCGTGTTTTCATCAAATAATCAAACCAAGGTAAAGTGATACACCAATTAGCTTCTGAATTTTCCCCAAGATGATGCTGATAATGCCAGAGTAAATGCGTCCGCGCCCAATCTGCATCTAAATGGGCTTTACGATGTCGATAATAATAACAAGCCAGTGCAAAATAAAAACCAATCACATACCAAAAAGCAAAACCAATCAAAGGCAATTGAATCAAGATGATAATCAATAAACCTAGTAATTCTTTGGTTTGGGTGTTCCATTGCCATTTTAATTGTCGATAACCTTCATCTATCATTCCATTTTTTAAACAAACCGCATGATGATCGTACCAATGATAAGCCCAGATGCTATTTTTATTCTGCCCTAAACCGTGCAAAATATATTTATGTATCAACCATTCCGTTACATTTTCGATCATGAAACCTAATAAAAAACTGATAATGCTTATCATTAATTTTCTCCAATAATGAATAGTGTAACGATTGAATACGATCTATTTATATTTAATCTCTACCGCTTTGATATAAGAACAACGTTGCAACCGTAAAATTAATTCATCGGTTGCCTGTACTCGCCAATGCTCACCTAATTGTAATTTTGTTGCCGCATTTTTTGAAAAATAATGAATCACCAACGGGCAATCTCCCCCTTTAAAAGGGGCAATAATTTCTCGTAGAATACTAATAAACTCTGACGTCTCGGTATTTGCATCTCGACAATGCCATTCAAAGGCTAAACAGCGGGAAAACATCGCGCGTGCTTGTTCAATACTGTACATTTTTTCAGCGGTGAGTCGCAACATACCACTAAAATCATCCATCGCTAATCCGCCTTCTGCGACTAGCAAGGCATCTTTAACAAATACATCACGATATTGCTCATAAGTCTTACTAAATGCCGCCACTTCTAAACGTCCTGTTCGATCATCTAAAACGGCAAAACCCATCGTTGTTCCTTTTTTGGTTTGCCGCGTTCTAATTTCTAAAACTAAACCCGCAACTCGCGCTTCCACTTTTCCTCTTGAGCGTTCTACATCCCCTAATAACTTATTAATATTGCCATGCGTAAAGTATTTTAACTCCTGCTGATATTGGTTAATAGGATGCCCTGTTAAATATAAACCTAATGTTTGTTTTTCCCCTTCTAAGCGGTCACGTTCTGCCCACGGTTCAACTTGGGTAGAATAACTTTCATCGCCTTCATTATTACTCGCCGTTTGAACCATCAGACCAAACATATCATTTTGCCCTGTGACTGCCATTTTTCCATGTTGGTCAGCAATCCGTAAAGCAATGGGAAGTTCTGCAAAATGTCCTGCACGGTTATCATCAAATAGATCAAATGCACCTGCACGAATTAATGCTTCTAAAACACGGCGATTTACTTTGCGTAACTCAACCCGTTTACATAAATCATAAAGTCCCGAAAATAAACCATTTTGTTTGCGTTCATCTATTAAGTCTTCAATCGCAGATTGTCCAACCCCTTTAATTGCGCCAATACCATAGACAATTTTTTGGGGATCATCGGTGGTAAAACGATAATTCGAGACATTAACATTAGGGGGGCTAAGGTCTAACTTCATTTGCCGACATTCTTCAATTAACATCACTACTTTATCCGTATTATCCATATCGGCTGATAACACCGCAGCCATAAAAGCGGCAGGGTAATGGGCTTTTAACCATGCGGTTTGATAAGCGACTAAGGCATAAGCTGCGCTATGAGATTTGTTGAAGCCATACCCAGCAAACTTTTCCATTAAGTCAAACACATAGGTAGCAATAGATTCCTCAATATTATTTTTTATTGAACCCACGGTAAAAATTTCACGTTGTTTAGCCATTTCTTCGGGCTTCTTTTTTCCCATACAATTATGAGCAATAAACTCATTAGCAATAAAATTATGCGTTTCAGGAATACTTAAATCAAAAACATCCTCTTCACCCACATATTTAATACTAACAATTTCATCCCAAAAAACATCCGATTCAGCAATATTGATTAAACCTTCATCATTAAATACGATACCAAAATTTTTAACACGATGACGGGCTAATCTTCTATTAGGTTGTTTAAAATTCAAACCTGAGGACAACGTTCCTCTTTTTGCACCAATAGCCCTATCAATCTCAGACCAACTCATCCCACTTGCATACTTACTTTCTTTAATTAAATAAGTAATTTCTTTAGGTAATAAATGTTTTGATTGATTTTTTTGTTTATCTTTAATCGTTTGATAGGCAAGTTCTGATTTTTGTTTTTTTGCATCACTTAAAAAAGGCATAATTAAAGCACAAAATTTAAGCATATCTTCACGTCCTGTTATTTGTGCGCGATAAGAAAGATGCGGTTTGCCTTTGTATTGAATTTTTTTAATATTAAATAATGCAACAATACCCAATCGTAGTAGTAAATGTTGGATTTGTTCAATTAACTTTGGAGAAGTTGAAGTGTAGTCTGTATGCCCTATCCCCGTATCAAAACTTCCATCTGTTGACCATAAAATGCCTAAAAACAAACACAACTGCTTCGATGAAAGTTGATGACCCCATAAAGGAATCTCCTTATCGCGAGAATGAGCGCGTTTAACATGCTGGTCAATCCATTGGTTAAATTTAGAAATAAAACCAACCCGTGCATAGCAAACTGTTTTCCAGCCTTCATGAGGTTGATAATCAAGCGAGGCTTTTTTTCCAAATAAATCAACACAGCACAGATTAAAATCATCAATTAATGCACTCTCAGTATTACAAAAATAACTACTGGCAGGGTTTTTAGTCGATAAATGTCCGTCGCCAATTAAATAAGCAATTAATTTAATTTGAGCATCTAACACAGGACTTTTATTTTCAATGGGTAATTTTTTTGCCAAACCAATATAATTACCCACACGAAATTGGTCTAATTGTTGCCAGCCTTGAATGGTATAAAATAAATGATTCGCTGTTGCACGAATTTTACGATTTGTTTTTGTCGTTATTTCCCAAATTTTATGGACACCATTGGGATAAATTTCTGTGATGGATTGCTTGACTATTTTTTGAGTGGTTAAGTTAAGTGAAAAGACCTTACGACCACGCCAATAATCAGGATTATTAGCCATTTTTTGTAAGCTTATTTTTTTACCTGTGGCAACATCAATAACTTCAGTAGAACCACTTAAACAGCGGCGCAACATATCCGCGCCCCCCAAGGTATACCCCGCCATTTCCCGCGCAATTTGCATTACCTGTTCTTGATATAAAATAACCCCATTAGTCGGCTGTAAAATGGGTTCTAAAATTGGATGCGCGTATTCGGCTTTTGCCCCATGCTTAACCTTAATATAATCATCAACCATTCCCGATTCCAAAGGACCTGGACGATACAAAGCAACTAAAGCAATAATGTCATCAAAACAATCAGGCTTTAATTTACCAATTAACTCCTTCATCCCACGCGATTCAAGCTGAAATACCGCCGTTGTTTGTGCGGTTTGAAAAATATTTTTATACGTATCAGGATCGTTTCGCGGTATTTGGCTAATATCAATTAACGCTTCCCCGTTCTTTTTCTTTTCTGCGTTAATTGTTTGTATCGCCCAATCAATAATCGTTAACGTGCGCAATCCTAAAAAATCAAACTTAACCAAACCGACCGCTTCAACATCATCTTTATCAAATTGCGTCACTAAATTATCACCACTTTCATCACAATAAAGTGGCGTAAAATCAGTTAATTTAGTTGGGGAAATCACCACGCCGCCTGCATGTTTTCCCGCATTTCGAGAAATACCTTCTAAAGACTTCGCCATATCTAATAAGGCTTTGACTTCTTCATCAGTATCATACAAATCTTTCAATTCAAGACTTGCAAGCAATGCTTTTTCTAAGGTCATCCCAATTTCAAAAGGGATTAATTTTGCTAATCTATCGACAAATCCATAAGGATGTCCTGAGACACGCCCTACATCACGAATCACAGCTTTCGCCGCCATTGAACCGTAAGTAATAATTTGTGACACTTTATCGCGCCCATAATGCCTTGCGACATAATCAATCACCTCATCACGGCGTTCCATGCAAAAATCAATATCAAAATCAGGCATTGATACCCGTTCAGGATTTAAAAATCGCTCAAATAATAAATCAAATTCTATCGGGTCTAAATCGGTAATTCTTAATACATAAGCGACTAATGATCCTGCACCCGATCCGCGACCAGGCCCTACAGGAATTAATTCTTTTTTTGCCCAATGAATAAAATCGGCAACAATCATAAAATAACCGGGGAAACCCATTTGGCAAATAACATCTAATTCAAGTTGTAAACGAGCATCATAAGCTTTACGATTTTCCTCAAACGAGCCTGAACCAATGGGCGCATATTCTTGTAAGCGTTGATTTAAACCATCTTTTGAGGCTTGACGAAAAACTTCATCTAAAGTCATCCCTTCAGGCACAGGGAAATCAGGTAAATAATTTTTACCTAGGGTTAATTCTAAATTACAACGTTTAGCAATTTCAACCGTATTGGCTAAGGCTTCGGGAATATCTGCAAATAATTCCAGCATTTCCTCCGTACTGCGTAGATATTGCTGATCGGTATAATCTTTAGGACGACGCGCATCGTCAATTACTCGCCCTTGATTAATGCACACCCGCACTTCATGGGCAGCAAAATCTTTTTGATAAAGAAATCGCACATTATTCGTTGCAACAACGGGTAAATCTAATTGCATTGCTAATTCTACCGCCGCTTTTAGATAACGCCATTCATCAGTCTTTCCAATTCGCTGTAATTCTAAATAAAAACTATCTTTAAATAAAGTTGCCCATTTTTGAGCTTGCTGCCGCGCTAAAGCGAGGTTTCCAGTTAACAAAGCCTGCCCAATATCCCCCTCCATTGCGCCTGATAACGCAATTAAGCCTTGATGATTTTCAATCAACCAGGATTCTTGCACCATGGGAACACCTAAATGTTGTCCCGCTTGATACGCCTTAGAAATTAATTCAGTTAAAGTGATATAACCTTGCTGTGTATTGACCAGCAAGGTTAAAAGAAAAGGCTTTGTAGGTTCATCAGGATTATAAAGATGAATATCCGCCCCTACAATCGTTTTAATGCCAGCGGCGACAGTCGCTCGATAAAATTTAACTAATGAAAACAAATTACTCTGCTCAGTTACAGCCACTGCGGGCATATTCAGTTCTGTTAAACGATCAACTAAAGGTTTGATCCGAACAATGCCATCAACAAGAGAAAATTCAGTATGTAAACGCAGATGAATAAATTGTGGCTGCATGAGAAGAGTCGTAATGGGTTTCAAAAAAGGTTTTTTTAGAGGGTGTTTATTTAGCTTATAATTTAATTCAAAAGAATTATTTCCCACCTTTCTTCATCATCATTCCCTTGGAAGGGGTATAGCCCAAAATAGCTGTGAACATGAAAATAATAAAAGCCACTAGTGTATAAATGAAGGCATCCTGATTAAATTGCCCATACCAGGCAAACCGTATTAATTCTACGGCTTGTGAAAAGGGATTATAAAGGGCTAAGTTGTATAATAATAAACTAGATTCTTTTATTTTCCATAAGGGATAAAGCGCGGTAGACATAAAAAACATCGGGAAAATTACAAAGTTCATCACCCCTGCAAAGTTTTCCAATTGCTTAATGAATGAGGACAGTAATAAACCTAACGCGCCTAACATTAATCCCGATAAAATTAACGCAGGTAATATCAATAGATAGCCTATTTCAGGCGCTTGAATGTCATAAAACCAAGCGATTATTAAAAAAACATACACTTGTAAAATAGAAACGGCCGTTCCTGCAATTAATTTACAAATAAGCAAAAACCAACGGGGTAATGGACAAACCATGAGTATTCGCATACTGCCCATTTCACGATCATAAACCATTGACAGTGAACTTTGCATTCCATTAAAAAGCTGTATCATACCGATTAAACCTGGTGCAATATAAACCTCATAAAGAATATAGGTTTCATAAGGCGGGATAATTGCTAACCCTAATGCGGCTCTAAAACCTGCCGCAAAAACAAATAACCAAATTAAAGGTCTCACTAAGGCGGAAATGAAACGCTCTTTTTGCTTCAAAAAACGTAATAATTCACGGTTTGTAATCCCCCACATCACACGCCAATAATATATTAAAATCATGCGAATACCTCTTTTGTCAATTGGTGAAAAGCATCATTAATATTTTGACATTGTGTCATTTGTAATACCTGATTAACAGAGCCTCGCGCTTTAATTTGTCCTTGGTGTAAAACCAATAATTGATCATTAGGATAAATTTCATCCATTAAATGGCTTGCCCATAAAATAGCTAACTGTTTATCATTACTCAGTTGATGTAGGTGTTCAACAATACTTTTACGACTGGGAACATCCAAGCCTACAGTCGGTTCATCTAACAATAATAAAGCGGGTTTATGGAGTAAAGCACGAGCAATTTCTACACGGCGTTTATGCCCGCCATTGAGTTGGCGAACTTTTTCAGTACGGCGTTCATACATAGC